>JBJTRB010000025.1:0-7832 GCA_046075925.1 Bacteroidota bacterium
AACCTTGACGCACTTTTGACGGTTCTCAAGCTGCGATCAGCCGAAACTCCTTGCATCATTCTTTCCTCGAACGTCACATCGGAATCGACACTCCGACTATTGCAATTGGGGGCGAGCGATGTCATCGCGCGCGACGAGTTCACGTGCGAGCTTCCGGAAGTACAGATTCGTCGCGCAATGGAAAGCTTGACATTGTCCGAGCAGTTGAACGCAGCAAGAAAGCGTTTGGAAGGTGTATCCATTTCGACGGTTTCTCCAAAACTGGCTGGCATCACCATACCGAACGATCACGAACAGACGTTGGAGGTGTATACGATGGGAATCATCCGGCACTTCCTTGGCAAATACAACAACAATGTGGTTCTGGTAGCCCGTAAACTGGGTGTCGGCAAATCCACCATTTACCGCTACATCAAGGAGAATAAACTCACCCTGACCGGCGAGCCCTATGTGTTGAAGCAAAAGCTGGCGATGTCCTACGAAGGGTATGACATAGAGCAGCCTGCTGATAGTTCCGATATCCCTGCTTCGACCGCATTTCAAGCTCCGCTTGCCCCCAGTCTGTCGCAAGAGTGGATCGACCTCAATTATCTGAAACGTATATCCCGTGGCGACCGGTTTTTCATGCAAGGCATGATGAATGTCTTTTTCCGGACAATGGACGGTGTCGAAAACCGGTTGAGAAGCGCTCATGCGGAAGGAGACAAGGAGACCATGCTGGATGTGCTGGGAGCGATGAAATCGCCGGCTGACTCCATGGGAATGCATCTGCTTCGCCGCTTGATCGATCGGGTCGAGAAAGACATCGTTCAAGGCGGCTCGCCTGCCCTGATCGGAAATCAGTTGGAAGACTTATGCAATGTGTTGGGGCGTAGTGTGGATGCGTTGCGCAAGGAACGTTCGGCACTTGACGGTTCCGGATTTTGATCGAATCACTACCATGACTACTACCATAACTTCCACCAAACGGATCTTCCGTATACTTCGCAGCGCAGGCGGCAAAGTCTTATTGTTGTTTTTGCTTATGAATCTCGCTTCCTGGGCAGTGCTTGCTTCTACCATGTCAAGCGCCAATAATCAGCTTTCGATTTTCAATTCCGACCAGTCAGCGAATCCAGCTGCAGATACGCTTCAATTCCTACCGGCTACCGGTGCCGGCTATGTCAGTATTCCGGTTCCGGATCGATGGAGGCTATATGACCTGGATGTCGACGGGATGATTTCGGAGTGGGAAGTCGGAGAAGCGGTCAAGGATTTCAAAGAGCAGGATTCGCCGTACTCCGACGAGGAGGTTTATGCCTTCATCGACTATTTTTTCTCCAGTAAGTCGCAGCAGCCCTGATCAGGCTGACATAAAACCCTTTTCTTTGCCGCAGAAAATGTCTGCGGAATGAATATCCTGTTGATCGGTTCGGGAGGGCGCGAACATGCCCTGGCGCTTAAGTTGTCCCAGAGTCGACTTTGTTCTCGGCTATTCATAGCACCGGGTAATGCCGGAACTGCTTCCTGCGGATCCAATTTAGACATCTCTCCTACTGATTTTGATGCGCTGATCAAGGCTTGCCTTGACAAATCCATCGGATTGGTGATTGTAGGTCCGGAGGAGCCCTTGGTAAAAGGCTTGGTGGATGTATTTGCAGCCACACCCGGGGTTGCACATATCCCTGTAATCGGACCATCCGAGGCTGGCGCCCGACTGGAGGGTAGCAAAGACTTTGCAAAGGCGTTCATGTCAAGGCATTCCATACCGACCGCCGCTTACGCCTCGTTCAACAAATCCACCTTGAAAGAGGGACATCGCTTTCTTGCATCTCTAAAGCCACCCTATGTACTGAAGGCGGATGGTTTGGCTGCAGGAAAAGGTGTGCTCATCATCGATGATCTTGATGAAGCTTGTACGTCGCTGACCTCCATGTTGGATGGGATGTTCGGACAAGCTGGTAATACGGTGGTGATTGAAGAATTCCTGAAGGGGATCGAATTGTCGGTTTTCGTCTTCACTGATGGAGCCGATTACAAGATCTTTCCCGAAGCAAAAGATTACAAGCGAATCGGAGATGGAGATACAGGCTTGAATACCGGCGGAATGGGAGCGGTATCACCTGTGCCATTTGCCGATGCCACTTTTATGAAAAAGGTGGAGGACAAGATCGTCCGACCTACGGTCATGGGATTGAAGTCGGAGGGAATCCGATATGTAGGCTGGGTTTTCATCGGGTTGATGAATGTTTCAGGCGAGCCCTATGTGATTGAATACAACGTAAGACTCGGAGATCCGGAAACCGAAGTGGTGATTCCAAGAATCCGAACCGACCTGGTTGAACTGCTGTTGGCAGCTGCCAACGGAAAATTGAAAGAAGTGGAATTAGAAGTGGATTCCCGCACGGCAGTGACGGTGATGCTCGTCAGTGGCGGCTATCCTGGCTCTTATGAAAAGGGGAAAACCGTGTCAGGTCTTGAAGCTATCCATGAGAGCACGGTGTTTCACGCAGGGACTTCCGTTCTAGGAGGTAACGTGGTGACCAGCGGAGGCCGGGTCCTGGCAGTCACTTCCATGGGAAATGATTTATCGGAAGCGCGTGAAAAGTCGTACCGCTCCATCGAAGACATTTCATTCGAAGGCATGTATTACCGTAAGGATATCGGATCCGACTTGCTTTGAGGCTTGCTCCAGGTCGCTTATCGGTAAAGGAAGGAGACTGCCAAGAGCAATGAAAAAACGATCGCGCCTATTGTGGCAAGCACCATGAGGTCCTTGCGATCTTTTTTCAATCTGAAAATCTCATTGGACTTCAAAATGGAGGTCAACACGGTGGTGAAGGTGCTTTCGTTTCCTTTGATGAAATAGTCGACGGCGCCGGCGCGGAGCGTCTTGAGCGCTACGTCCAGTTTATCTTGTGAAGAAAGAATCACCACCGGAGTTTTGGGACTTCGACGGCGAAGCTCCTCCAGCACTTGCAGGCCCGTCATACGGTCTGACGAACCGAAATCATAGTCACAGATGATAAAGCGGGAATCGTCCGGCTTCAGTGCAGAAAGCAACGCTTCTCCGCTTGAGAATTTTTCGGGTTCAGGAAGTCCCATGGACTCCAGGTAATCACTCAGTGAGGCAAGGAAAAGCGGATCGTCATCCACCAGCGTCACCTGGAATTCAAAGGTGTTTTTGGATTTGCCCTCTTGGGTCAGCGCAAGGTGATAGAAGTCGAACATCAGCGTAGTGCGAAGTCAGATCAATCGAACTTCTCGACGCTTTTGTTCTTACTGCTGTACCACATCCATCCGAAAAAGGCGATGAAACCGATGGCGATGAGGAGTTTGTTGAAGAACAGCCCTACGGGAGGAACGATCTTGAAAAGACCTTCGAACATGTCGCGCAGGAAATACCAGAAGCCAGTCATTTTTTCAGGTTTTATTCCCACAAATATAGCCATCTGCAACGCTCCCGTCCAACCAAAATTTGTCTACTTTTAACACGTATGATTCGGTTATTAAAGTCGCCTCAGCCGGCCGCACTCTTTGTTATGCCGTTCATATCCATCGCTTTATGGTCAAGCGGATGGAAGGATATCCCCGTAGTGGAGTCGTCGCCGTTGACGCCGCTTTGGAGCCTGATGACTCCCATGTTCATTGCTTTACCTGTCGTGGTCAGGCTGTTCGTGATGTCCATGATCATCAGCGTTTCAGCCATCTATTTCAACTTGATGTTGAACAGGCATGAGGTGCTGTTCAAGAGCTCCTATTTCCCGGCCTTCTTTTATGTATTGTTCTCCTCTGGTATACCTTCATTTTTAAGTGTACACCCTTTGCATTTTGTCAACCTGATGTTGCTCCTGGCGCTCGATCAGGGTTATCGGTACCATCGTCAGGATCGTCCTGTCGGTAGTCTGTTCAATGCGGGTTTGCTGGTAGGTGCCTGTTGCCTGCTGTCGCTTCCGCTCGTTCCTTTCCTGGTATTCGCGCTTTTCCAACTTCGGGTGTTGCGTCCGGCGTCACTGCGTGAAAACCTGGTGTTGCTCACCGGACTTTTCCTGCCATTCTTTTATCTGGCGGTGATCTGGTTTCCGGATCAATTGACAGTCAAAGCCGATTGGATTTCGCGATACATCAGTCAGTATCGCTGGTCGATTGGATTGTCGCCGACACTACCTTTCTTGTTGTTCGCCTCTCTCGTCGGATTCATTGTCTTGTTTTCACTGCTTCGCTTACGCAGCTTCTATTTCAAAAACATCGTGAGGATGCGCGACTTCCAGCAGGTAGTGGTTCTGTTGTTGTTTTTCGGAATCATCGCCTTGTTTCTTTTCGGCGCCTTCCAGTTGCACTACCTGCTCGTACTGGTGATACCTATTTCGGTTTTCTCTTCCTATTATTTCATTTCAGCGAAGCGATTCCAATGGTATTATGGAGGACTTTTCTGGTTGCTTTTGGCTGTGACCATTTGGAACCTTTTCCCGGTTTCATGGTGATCCATATAAAAGGATCGTTCACTCTTATTTCTTCAGCCAGCTTCTGCGATTCAAATAGTGGTCTTCACGCGCCCGCATCTCCTTTTTCTTCCTTTCGGATTTATCGGAGTAATTGCAGAGGTGTAATATGCCATGGATGATGACACGGTGAAGCTCATCCTGAAAGGTGACCTTGAAGGTCTCTGCATTTTTTCGAACGCTCTCGATGGAGATGAAAAGATCGCCATCGATCACGGATGGGTCCTCCCCGGTAGGGAAGGTGATGATGTCGGTGTTGTAGTCATGCCCAAGGAATCGTTTGTTCATGGTGCGCAGGTAGCGATCGCCACAAAAAACAATGTTGATGGTTCCCGCACGGAAGGCCTCCTTGCGGATGGATTTCATCAACCAGTCGGCCAGTTGATTTTTTGCCGATAACCGGAATCGAACCCCTTCTTTGAAAAAACCGATGGAACCTGCTGACATTTTCTTTTTTACGAAAGATAACCAACCTCGCGCTGTAATTCCAATCAGTATCTTGGCAAGCATGTCGCGCGTGTATTCGCTTCTCGTTTTTCTGTCCATTCAAGGGGCCATGCCGGTATTTGCCCAGGAAGATTTCACGTGGTGGAACGATATCCATGCATGGGATGGTGTTACACCTTGGGTTTCCTATATGACGGTTTCACCATCGTATTTCGGTCCAAATGCACTACCAGTACCGGAGTTACGTAACGGGCTTATTGACTCCATCGGTCGTGCAGAGGCGGATGCAGGCGCCTTCTGGTCATCAGGAGATGAAACCTATGATAGTCGTCTCAGGCTCTCGATACCAGTGGCTCGCGGCAAAGTGACTTTGGAGTCGTACGTAGTTCCCGTCGAGTTTTATAGTATGGATACCATCACGCGCGATGTAAGAGCAGCGCGTGATCGGGATGGGAAGGGACGAGCTGGCGGTGATATCCATTTTTCCACGCAAGTCGCCATACTGAAAGATCGTGCGCGTTGGCCGGATCTGGAATTTGAAGCGGCTTTCAGGACGGCATCGGGTACGCGTCTGGGAGCAGCACGGTACACCGATGCGCCCGGGTATCATTTTTCTGTTTCTGGCGGTCGTGATTTGAAGCAGCTGAAGGGTGGCATGACACTACGCCTTTACGGTTGTGCCGGTTTTTATGCATTTCAAACATACGACCCACGTCAGTTGCAAAACGATTGTTTCCTGTGGGGAGCTGGAATAGACATTCGAAACCGCCATTGGTGTCTGAGTAATCAGCTGACTGGCTATGCGGGCCATCAATCCAATGGCGATCGTCCAATGGTGTTCAGGTCCAATCTTCAGTTGATGGGTGGAAAGTCCGATGCCATTATTCGGTTCCAGTGGGGACTCCAGGATTTCGCCTATACCTCACTGCATATCGGGTGGATCCGGAATTTCGATTTGAAGTGATTTGAATGAAATGAAAAAGGGGGCCAAAGCCCCCTCTTCCTAACTAACCTTCTAACCAAATTCTTCAGTTCCCTGTCATTTTGAAATTGAGTTCGACGACTCTTCCGCCATCTGAAAAAATCAGCTGGTCGGCCAGGTGTTTCATCAGGAAAATGCCTCTACCGCACTCCTTTTCGAGATTCTCCGGAGCCGTAGGGTCGGGTAGATTATAGAAGTCGAACCCCGGTCCTTCGTCTGCAACCGTGAAAGTCAGGGTGTTATGTAAACAACCATATTGGATTCGGATTTTTTTATCCGGATCGGATTTGTTGCCATGGTACATGGCATTGGTTACCGCTTCGGTAAGCGCAACCAGCATGTTACCGAAAGTGTCTTCACTTACGTGGTAACTGTCACGCACCTCCTCAATCATGCGTTCCACGATTGATAGGCTTTCGGGCTGTGATTTTAGTTCGATCATCTGGATGTCGCCGTCCTTTTGCATCTACAACAAGCTATTTTTCAAGCGATTGGAAATATTCAGATACCTTTTTCTTATAGTAAGGGTCGAATGAAGGAGGCACGGTACGCAGCAACTCCATCTCCTTCAACCTGTTCCTTTTATACTGTTCAAACTCGGCAGGGTTACGTTCGAAGGTCTTTTTAGACTCTTCCGATTTACGTTGCTCGTCCTGATCACGCTCACGTTCGGCTTTTTCGCTTTCCAAGAGGCGGGTAAGGATCTCATCCTGTCTGCGAAGGGTCTGGTCGGAGATCATCCGGTTGACGATATCCCGCTCCGTTTCTTCCATCTTGTCCTGGATTTCTTTCAGGTTGCCAAGCGATTTTTTTCCGTCTTTGTTTTCTTCCTGGTCAAGTCGTCTCAACTCGTTGCGGATGTACTCTTGTTGCGCAGCCATTTTTGCCAACTGTTCACTCATCGCCTGGTCGCGTTGCAGCTTTCCTTTCTGATTGCCTCCCTGCTGCTTGAGCTGTTCTTTCATCTTCTGCATGTTCTTGTTCAGCTCTTCTTGCATCTTTTTCATCTCGGATACGGAGGAAGGACGCTTCTTGCCTGGTTTGTTGCAGGATGAGGTGGGCTGTGACGAGGCTTGTTGCTGCTGCATCTGCTGCAAGGCATCACTCAGTAGCAAGGTCAGATTATTGACGGAGGTCATCACGAACTGTTGACGAGTCCGTGCTTGAGGTACGTTCCGGTCTTCCAGGTCCTCCATCGCTTGCTCCATGTTCATATTGATGGCTCCGATTTCCTGATTCACCTTCGAAGCCAATTGGGCCACTCGTTTGGAGAGAGCGAAGAGCGAGTCTTCTATCATGCGTGCATCGTCCTTCAGTTTGCGTTGCTGCTGAGACAACTTCAGGTACTGCGGATTGTTGATGTCGACCGTGCGCAAGTCCTGCATCAGTCGCTCCTGGTCGAAGGACAGCCGCAACAGGTTCTCCAATAATGCGCGCAGGGAGTTCATGTCCTCTTCCTGCTGCTCTTGCTTCATCTGCTGTTGTTGTTGCTCCATCTTCTGCGCCATGTCCTGCATCTTCTTGGAGGCGTTCTTTTGCGATTTGGATGCTTTGCTTTGCTTGCTGTCGCCCAACGATTCGCTGGATTTCTCCATCTCCTGGCTGATCTCCTGCTCCTGCTTTTCCGTATCCTCCATTTCGTTTTTCTGTTGGAGGGCTTCGTTCTTCTTGTTCAGGTCGTCCATGTCCTTTCTGAAGGCATCGAATTCCTTGTTCAGGCTGTCTTGTTTCTCTTTGAGTTCTTTTGCATCAGCCTCTTTTTTCTCGCTCTCGTTTGATAGCTTGTCTTGCTTGTCAGCCAGCTCTTTCAGCTTATCGATGTCATTCTGGTGAACTTTGTCGCGCAGCACATCAAACATATCGTCGGTTAGGTAATAGTTTGGGACAGCTACCGGAGTCTCTACATCTACGCCTTCGTCGTC
>JBJTRB010000026.1:0-3528 GCA_046075925.1 Bacteroidota bacterium
ATAGAAGCCGCCAAGGCGTTCAGAGCGGGTCAGAATTGACCGATTTTTATCATATTTCTCCCTGTTATATTCCGTATATTCGAGTAGCGTTACCGGTAGTTCCGAACCCCATTCATGAAGAAAATCAAGCTGGAAATCATCGGGTTGTCCTATAGCCAGACCCAGTCAGGTGCCTATGCGCTTGTATTGGGCGAGGAATCCGGTAAGCGTCGCCTTCCGATCATCATCGGCGCATTCGAGGCACAGGCCATCGCCATCGAGCTGGAGAGTATGACTCCTACCAGGCCGCTGACCCACGATCTTTTCAAGTCGCTCGCCGGATCCTTCAACATCGATGTCGAAGAGATCATCATTTATAACTTACTCGAGGGAATCTTCTACGCCAGACTGGTTTGCAGTGATGGTTCCAAAAGGGAAGAGATCGACGCAAGAACCAGTGACGCCATCGCCCTTGCTGTCCGGTTCGGATGTCCTATCTACACCTACGAATTCATACTCTCCCAGGCGGGTATCGTCATGGAAGACAATCAGGCGTTGGAGAGTGGCGCAGAGCCGGTTGAAAAACAAATCCCTGCCGCCTCATCCAGTTCACCGGCACCTACTTCCCGCCTTTCTGAAAGTGAGTTGTCAGGTGCCAGCACCGACGAGCTCAATGAAATGTTGAAGAAAGCCATCGAGGAAGAAGCCTATGAGCGTGCATCCAGGATCCGTGACGAGTTGAACTCTCGTACTGGTTCCACCTCCAAATGAATTACAGCCCCTGTTTCCAGGGGCTTTTTTAATTCACAATTCCACTTCAAACTGCATTTTTTTCGTAACATGGTCGGATAAATCACCACCATATGGATCGTTTTTTCGGCCTCATCGGCCTTGTCGTCATCCTGGGCATCGCCTATCTGATGTCCTCTAATCGCAAAGCCATCGACCGTCGTCTTGTCATCAGCGGACTGCTGCTACAACTCGGAATGGCCGTCTTCATCCTGAAAACCTCGCTCGGTCAGGCATTGTTCGGAACACTGGGTCGTTGGATCACCAAGCTGTTGGAATTCGCCGATCAGGGTGCGTCGTTCGTCTTCGGCTTCATCGTCAACAAAGACCTGTTGGATAAGGTCTTCGGACCGGGTAACAGTTTTGTCTTCATGTTCAAGATCATGCCGACCATCATTTTCGTGGCGGTGCTAGTCAGTATCGCTTATCACATTGGCCTCATGCAACGGATTGTTTCCTTCTTCGCCAAGATCATGTTGAAGATCATGAACGTGAGCGGTGCTGAAGCGCTCTCGAACGTTTCCTCTGCATTCGTAGGTCAGGTGGAAGCACAGATCATGATCAAACCGTATCTCTCCAGTATGACCATGTCTGAAATCCTGGCCTCCATGACCGGCTCTATGGCTTGTATTGCCGGAGGCGTAATGGCTATCTACATTTCCATGGGTGTTCCTGCTAATCTGCTGTTGGCAGCAAGTCTGATGGCGGCTCCTGCTGCACTGGTCATATCCAAAATCGTATTGCCTGAAACGGAGCCCTCCCAGACGAAAGGAGAGGTGAAGCTGGAAGTGAAAAAATCGCACAGCAATATCATGGATGCCATTTCGCATGGTGCGGGTGACGGATTGAAGATTTCGCTCAACGTCATCGCCATGTTGATCGGTGTCATCGCCTTGATCGCCTTAATCGATTTCCTGCTGGGTAAATTCGGAATGATGATGTGCAACCTTACCGATTCGGTTTCCTTCTTGGGCATGGATCTGCGCACATTCAGTTTGAAAGAAATCCTGGGTTCCATATTCTCGGTTTTCGCTTGGGTGATGGGCGTGCCTTCCAGCGATACCCATCTTGCCGGACAACTATTGGGTACCAAATTGGCCGTGAATGAATTCGTTGCCTATAGTGATCTTACCGGAATGATGGCCAGTGGGGCTTTATCTCCCAAGACATTGACCATTGTTTCCATCGCTTGTTGCGGCTTCGCCAATTTCAGCTCTATCGCCATTCAAGTAGGTGGAATCGGTGAACTCGCCCCTTCACGTCGCTCCGACTTAGCCAAGCTCGGCTTCAAAGCTCTGCTCTGCGGTACACTTGCTTCTTACCTCAGCGCGACCATTGCAGGTATTTTGGTGTAATTTTGTAGTGAAATTCGCAGGATGAAACAGTATCACGACTTGCTTCGACATGTCATGTCACACGGAGTTGACAAGGCAGATCGTACCGGAACCGGCACGCGCAGTGTTTTCGGTTATCAAATGCGTTTCGATCTGCAGCAAGGGTTTCCATTGCTTACCACCAAGAAGCTGCACACGCGATCCATTTTCTATGAACTACTGTGGTTCTTGCGTGGAGAAACCAACATAGCGTACCTCAAGGAGAACAAAGTCACCATCTGGGACGAGTGGGCCGACGAAAACGGAAATCTTGGTCCAGTATATGGTTCTCAATGGAGAAGTTGGAAATCCGTGGATGGTCGCACCATAGACCAGATCAGCCAGGTCATCGACCAGATTAAGCGTAATCCTGATTCAAGAAGACTGATCGTCAGTGCATGGAACGTAGGAGAAGTCGACAAAATGAAATTGCCACCTTGCCATCTGCTTTTCCAGTTTTATGTGGCCGATGGTCGTCTCTCCTGCCAACTCTATCAGCGCAGTGCGGATATTTTCCTGGGAGTACCTTTCAACATCGCTTCCTACGCGGCCCTCACCATGATGGTCGCACAGGTATGTGGGTTACAGCCGGGTGAGTTTGTGCATACGCTTGGTGATGCGCATATCTACAAGAACCACTTTGAACAAGTGGAGTTGCAGTTGTCTCGCGATCCCAGACCGTTGCCTCGACTTCGTCTGAATCCGCAAGTAGATGACATCTTCAAGTTCGCTTTCGAGGACCTTATAATCGAGAATTACGATCCGCATCCTCATATCAAAGGTGCAGTCGCCGTCTGAGCCATGTCGCTCTCCATCATCGTTGCCCTTTCTGACAATCACGTCATCGGTACTGGTAACCAGTTGCCATGGCGGCTTTCAGCCGATCTGAAACGTGTCAAAGCACTTACCATGGGTCATCACCTGATCATGGGCCGAAAAACGTTCGAGAGCATCGGGCGTCCCTTGCCTGGACGCACCAATGTGATCATCACCCGCAACGGCGGCTATTCACACGATGGCTGCGTCATAGCAGGATCGCTTCAGCAGGCACTGGAAATCGCCGCTGAGGATAGTGAAGCGTTTGTTTTTGGCGGAGGCGAGATTTTTCGCGACGCCCTTCCGCTTGTCGATCGCATCTATCTCACAAAAGTACATTGTACGATAGAAGGGGATACTTTTTTTCCGGCGTTGAATCCGAACGAATGGAAGGAAGTGGAGCGTCAGGACTTCAAGGCCGATGAAAAGAACGAACATGACTATTCGTTTGTGACCTTGGAGCGGAGGTGATTCACTCTGTTGGTCGGATTGATCGTAATAGTCCGATTACTTTTTTGGAAAATCAGGATGTCCAAGGATAGCCAGTACTTGTTTTCTGTGACGATCGGCG
>JBJTRB010000027.1:0-6996 GCA_046075925.1 Bacteroidota bacterium
ATTCAAAACTTTTTCCGGCCTGATGTAAACGGATTTCCAGTTGGTCGGGTGTCATTCTTCCTCACTTCGATAACCCTTCATCAAACCTCTGGCCGATTTTCTGACGAAGGTGAGAATGCCATCGCGCTCCTCGGAATGGACGAACTCTTTTTCAATGGCTTCCAAGGCATGTGATACGCTTAAGCCCTTTACAAAAAGAGTCCGGTAGATTTCCTGAATGTTTGTAACCGCTTCATTAGAAAAACCCCTGCGCCGCAGTCCGACCGAATTGATTCCGACATACGCCAATGGATCATGAGCTGCTTTCACGAATGGAGGCACGTCTTTGCGGACCAAAGAACCTCCAGAAATCATTACATGCGAACCGATATGCACGAATTGATGGACAGCCGACAATCCTCCGATGATGGCATGGTCGTCGATCAGTACATGTCCTGCTAATGTGACACCATTAGCAAGAATGCAATGATTCCCTACGATACAATCGTGTGCGACATGGACATACGCCATGAGCAGGTTATTGGAGCCGACCACCGTCTTACCCTCTGCTGCAGTTCCCCGATTGATGGTGACGAATTCACGGATGATGGTATTGTCTCCGATGAACGTGAAGGTCTCCTCTCCAGCGAATTTCAGATCCTGAGGAACCGCAGAAATGACCGCCCCCGGATACACTTGGACATTCTTGCCTATCCTGGCGCCCGGAAAAATGACAGAGTTGCTTCCTATATGACTACCATCGCCGATTTCAACACCCTCATGGATGACTGCGAACGGATCGATCTGTACGTTCTCTCCGATGCGGGCATCCGGATGTAACCAATAATTTGCCTGTTTGCTCACGGGATGAAGGATAAGTCGAATCAGTTATCTTTTTTCTTTTCACGCTTAACGATCTGGGCCATCATTTCAGACTCCATGACCACCTTGTCGCCTACGAATGCTTTGCCGAGCATATGACAAATCCCCCTTCGGATGGGCGCGATGAGCTCGAGGTGAAACACCAGCGTATCGCCTGGCAATACCATATCGCGGAATTTCGTATTGTCGATCTTCAAGAAATAAGTCAGGTAATTTTCAGGGTCCGGTACCGTATTCAAAACCAAGATCCCTCCTACTTGAGCCATGGCCTCTATCTGCAATACACCTGGCATGACTGGAGCACCCGGAAAATGTCCAGGAAAGAACCATTCGTTCATCGTGACCGATTTGACACCAACTACATGACGATCGGTCAGTTCAATGATCTTGTCAACGAAGAGAAAAGGAGGACGATGCGGCAGGAACCGCATGATCCCATTGATATCATACAGCGGCTTCGCATTCGGGTCATAGGAAGGGACCTTGGCTTTCAGCTTTTCCTTCTTGACCATGTCACGGATCATTCTGGCAAAAGCCACATTGGTGACGTGACCCGGCCTGGCTGCAAGGATGTGTCCCTTGATCGGAGAGCCCACCAACGCAAGGTCACCTACGATATCCAGTAATTTATGTCGAGCCGGCTCATTGATATACCTCAACTTGACGTTATTGAGAAAGCCACGCTCCGCCTTTACGTTCTCTTTGTGGAACACTTTCGCCAAATGATCCAGCTTCTCTTGGGGAATAGGCTTGTCAACCACTACGATCGCATTGTTGATGTCGCCTCCTTTGATAAGGTTATGCTGAAGCAGCATCTCCAGTTCGTGAAGGAACACGAACGTCCTGGAATCAGCGATTTCAGTCCTGAATTCACCGACATTGTAAAGCATCGCGTGCTGAGTGCCTAGCAAATCACTGTTGTAATCGACCATTACCGTGATGCGATAATCTTCACTGGGAACAGCCAGCATCTCAGAACGGCGCTTGGGGTCTTCGTAGGTCAAATTCTGGGTGAGCACGATGTACTTACGCTCTGCCTTCTGCTCCTCGCAGCCGGCCTTTTCCAAGAGATCCACAAACGGTCTGGAACTTCCGTCCATGATAGGCATCTCTGGTCCGTCTACATCCATCAGGACATTATCGATCTCCAGTCCGACCAGGGCTGCAAGCACGTGCTCGATCGTGCTCACACGAGCACCCTCCTTGGTGAGCGTAGTGCCTCTTTCGGTATCCGTAACAAAGTCTACATCGGCGTCGACTACTGGCTGTCCGGGAAGATCAATTCTACGAAACTTGTATCCGTGACCTTCCGCAGCTGGATGAAATGTCAGCGTGACACTTGCACCTGTATGCAATCCCACACCGGAGATGGAAACTGATTGACGGATGGTTGTCTGGTAAACCGGACCATTAGAGGCGCCGGCACCGGACTTGGTCGAAATTTCAACAGCTTGTATTTCAGGCATTTGAATAATAATTAAAGGGCTTTTGACCCTTTTTACCATAGTTCAAATGTAGAAAAAGTGAAGCTAACCCTGCTGTTATCTACAGGTAGTAATCAACCGTTGGATGGTAGTAGCTTTTCCAACCTTTTTTCAAGGTCGCGTATGCGCTGCTCCATTTTTGGAAGCTGGCGGTAAACCACATAGGTTCGCTTGAAGTCGCCAATACCGAAAGCTGGTGAACCCTGAACTATTTCTCCCGGGGTTTCAATGCTGGCCCCAATACCGGACTGAGCGGCGATTTTGACCCCATCAGCGATGTGGATGTGCCCGACAATACCTACCTGACCACCGATCATGCAATGCTTGCCTACTTTGGTCGATCCGGCAATTCCGGTCTGAGCAGCAATGACGGTATGAGCACCCACTTCCACATTGTGAGCGATCTGGATGAGGTTGTCGATCTTGACGCCTGTACGGATGATGGTCGAACCAAGTGTAGCTCGATCGATGGTGGTGTTGGCACCTATCTCGACATTATCTTCAATGATGACATTACCTATCTGAGCAACCTTTTGATAATCGTCTGATCCACTAGGCGCGAAACCGAATCCATCTGCGCCGATGATGGTCCCGGAATGCAACGTGCATTGCTTTCCCACTTGACAATCGGAATAGATGGTAACTCCGGGATAAAGCGTTGAATCGTCTCCGATGATGACATTGTCACCGACGTAGGTATTAGGGTACAACTTCACCCGATCACCTATACGGACATTTTTACCCAAGTAGGCAAATGCGCCTACATAGCAATCCTTACCGATGACTGCAGATGGATCAATGAATGCAGGCTGTTCCAAACCACGTTTGTCTCGACGCACCTGATTGTACAGTTCAAGAAGTTTGGCAAACGAACGGTAGGCATCATCCACCCTGATAAGAGTAGCTGCAACCGGCTGTTCAGCGACAAAGTCCTTACCTACGACAACCAAGGAAGCTCCGGTGGAATAGATGAAGGGTGTGTATTTGGGATTGGCCAGAAAGGTGAGCGAACCGGCTGATGCCTCCTCGATCTTGCTCAAGGTGGAGACCTTGACTCCTCCGTCCCCCTCCAGTGTTCCTCCTAATAAGTCGCAGATTTGTTGCGCAGTGAATTCCATTACATTCGTTTGTATTGCAATTTAATTGAAATTCCGAAGCCGATCATATTGCAGTTCACTCAATTTCGGACGAAACAACAAAAATGTTTTTCAACCGGCTCACTGAGCACTTTCAAGTTCAACGTGTCAGCTGCCTCCGTAATATCCTTGACCTCTCCACTCTTCAGTAATATACCAATCCGGTCACTTTTAGTCGAGTAAGCGTTGTTGACGATGGAACCCTGAAGGAAGAAATAAGGTAGCATATCGGGCGTGATGGCTTGGTTTTCCAGAACAGTCGATTTCAAAGACGCCACCTCATCGTGGGCGAATTTTTCCCTTCTCAGCACGATCTTGAAGAGTCTGCGATGGAGCAATCGTCTGCTCAGTTCGGCCAGGATGAAATCTTCGTGCAAGGTCCACGCCTTGATGGAGGTGGTAATATCGCTGTCAGCCAGCGAGGCAAAAGTTTCCAGAAGTTCCGGTTGACGGTCGAAATCAGCTCTTACATGGTCTTTCAGCAAGAATGTTTTCAAGGACGGAGTAGCGAATAATTCCTTGTCGGAACATGCAATCTCTCTTGCTCTTCTCAGCACCCCTGTCAGCAAGCACTCGGCACTCACAACCGTCTTATGCAGATACACCTGCCAATACATCAATCTCCTCGCAACAATGAATTTCTCGATGGAATAGATTCCCTTTTCTTCTACGACCAACTGATCATCGACCACTTGCAACATTTCAAGAATACGATCAAAGCTGATGACCCCCTCGGAAACCCCTGTAAAGAAACTATCACGATTCAGGTAATCCAACCGGTCCATATCCAATTGACTGGACACCAATTGATGCAAGAAACGTTTCGGATACTGATCACGGAAGATGGTAAGCGCAAGCGATAACCTTCCATCGAAATGCTTATCCAGTCGATCCATGAAAAGTGCAGAGACCTCTTCGTGACGAATCCCCTTGACAATGCTGTCCTCCAACGCATGAGAGAAAGGTCCATGTCCGATGTCATGCAATAAAATAGCGATGGTAACCGCCTCCGCCTCCTCCTTGGAGATGGAATTCCCTTTAGCGCGCAGGACCTCTATGGCGCGAACCATCAGGTGCATGGCTCCTATTGCGTGGTGGAAACGGGTGTGATGCGCTCCTGGATAGACCAAGTGCGTCATTCCCAACTGGCGAATCCTCCTTAGTCGCTGGAAATAGGGATGCTCAATGAGTTGGAAAACCAGCTCTGACGGAATTTTGATCAGTCCGTAGATAGGATCGTTTATGATCTTCAAGTTGTTTGTGTATGACGACATACTGGTGTCAAATATCGCTCAAATGTTCCAAATGAAAGACTTTGATCGACCCATCAAATAATACACTCCTCGAAACCGTTGAACACACAAATTAAGATGTCCCTAACATATGCACCCCGACACTATTGCTACCTTTGACAGAAGCGGAGCAACCAAGCCCGTAAACAGTTTTCCGATGGATAAGATTACCATACTTTGGGCGGATGATGAGATGGAATTACTCAAGCCTCATCTGCTTTTCCTTCAAGAAAAAGGTTATGAAGTCGTCACTGCGACCAACGGTGATGACGCATTGAGAAAGGTGAATGAACAAAGTCTGGACATCGTTTTTCTGGATGAGAACATGCCTGGCCTATCGGGTCTTGAGACACTGAACAGACTGAAGAACATCCGTCCCGAGCTACCGGTGATCATGATCACAAAGAGCGAGGAAGAGAGTATCATGGAAGAGGCGATCGGCAGTAAGATCGCAGACTATCTGATCAAGCCGGTCAACCCGAACCAGATTCTTCTGGCACTTAAGAAAATCCTGGACAACAAGAGGCTGGTTTCAGAGAAAACCACCACCGCTTACCAGCAGGAATTCAGGAATATCGGCATGACGCTAAGTGACAAGCTTTCGTGGAAGGAATGGTTGGACGTTTATCGACGCTTGGTTTACTGGGAGCTGGAACTTGAAAAAAGTTCCGATGCCAGCATGTACGAAATCCTGACATCACAAAAGAACGAAGCCAACAACCTCTTTGCGCGCTTCATTGAAAACAACTACATCAAGTGGCTGAAATCCCCTGATGGAGCCGATCAACCCACCCTGTCGTATCAACTCATGAAACGCAGGATCATGCCGGTCGTGGAATCGTCAAGTGACCCAGTTTTCATGATTCTCATCGACAATCTCCGTTACGATCAATGGAAGGTGATCCAGCCTGTACTTTCCTCCTACTTCAGGACGCAGGAGGATGACTTGTATTGTTCTATTCTTCCAACCGCCACTCAGTACGCCCGTAATTCGATTTTCGCTGGCATGATGCCTTCTGAAATCGAGAGTCGCTTCCCGAACCTTTGGCTGAACGATGAAGATGAAGGAGGCAAGAACCTGCATGAGGAGGAGTTTCTGGCTGACTTCCTTAAAAGGAACAGAAAGGAATTGAAATATTCCTACACCAAGGTGACTAACAACCAGGACGGCAAGCGCTTGGAGGAGAATGCTCCTCATATGCTGGAGAACAAACTCAATGTCGTGGTGTATAATTTCGTGGACATGCTATCCCACTCCCGAACCGAACTGGAGATGATCCGTGAGCTGGCCGACGATGAATCCGCGTACCGGTCCTTGACGCTATCATGGTTCGAGCACTCACCCCTGTTGGAATTCATCAAACGGATTTCGGAGAACAAAGTGAAAGTGATCATCACTACGGACCATGGAACCATACGGGTGAAGGAACCGATCAAGCTGGTCGGCGACCGTACCGTTAATACGAATCTTCGATACAAGCAGGGCCGCAATATGAATTACGACAAGAAACAGGTGTTCGAGGTGAAAAATCCGGCCGATGCGATGCTACCTCGTCAGCACCTTTCCCAGGCATTCGTCTTCGCGCGTAAGGATGATTTTTTCGCTTACCCGAACAATTACAACCACTACGTATCCTTTTACCGAAACACCCTACAGCACGGTGGAGTTTCCTTGGAAGAAATGCTCATCCCCTTCGCAGTGCTTTCAAGCAAATAGTACCAACGAACGCCCTGAACTTCCACCTTTTCATGAAGACTGGGTGAAAGTGGCTTTCTTCGGGCGATTTCAAGGTTTTTATTGAGGAGCGGTTCATAGAACCTTCATGGCATTCCGGTACTTTTGGCAAAGTAATTGTCATTAGTATTGCAGAAACTTCTCAATCGCTTACCATGAAATCAATACTCAAAACCCTCTCGCTGGCAACCTGCTTTTCAATTGCCGCAACCTTTATCGCATCTGCACAGGAAGCAGCACCAGTAGCAGCTCCCGCACAAAACACCGTAGCTGCACCCTCACCGGCTGACAATCCCAATGCACCGGAAATCACCTTCGAAAAGGAATTGCATGATTACGGAACCATCAAGCAGGGTGCTGATGGAAACTGCGAGTTCAAATTCAAGAATACAGGTAAGGAACCCTTGATCATCACCAATGCGCGCGGTAGCTGCGGTTGTACGGTTCCCACCTACCCGAAAGAGCCGATCATGAAGGGCCAAACGGGA
>JBJTRB010000028.1:0-8011 GCA_046075925.1 Bacteroidota bacterium
ATGGTGGCCATGAATTCGATGCCGCAACAAGAGGTTGCAAAAGGAAGCGGCCACATCGAATTCTTACGGGCCAACCCGACCGCTTTGTCGAGACTGGTTGCGAAGAAGCCGGGCCCTTCGAAGCCCGGAGGGGATTTGGCGATATCTACACGGGAACTTGTGGTGATGTCAGACATGCAGTCGGATGATTTCGATGATCAGATACGTTGGGAGCTCACTCCCATTTCAGCGCACCTTTACGGATGATGTAATAGAATCCGGTGAGCAACAGGAGCATGAACACAAACATCTCTGCGATACCTGTTGTTCCCAATTCCTTGAAGTTGACGGCCCATGGGTACATGAAAATCACTTCCACGTCGAACAAGACGAAGAGAATGGCGACCAGGAAATATTTGATGGAAAAAGGAATACGCGCGTTGCCCTGCGATTCGATACCGCATTCGAAGGTTTCCAATTTCACTTTCGATTTACGCTTGGGTCCGAGGTAGTGAGTAGCGACCATGGTGGTCACAATGAAGCCCAGTGCCACCACCAGTTGGATCACTAATGGGAAATAATCAAAAGGTACGTCCTGATTTTGCATGGAATGCGCAGTTGCCCTGAATAGGTTAAGGGACCCAAATTTACGCTTTTATGCAACTTATCGGGGCAGTTTCAGGCTTTAGTATCAGCCTGAATCGGTTCATTTTTCTTGGCTTCAGCTGCGATTTTTAGGCAACAGTTTTTACCGGTATCTGATTCCAGCCTCGGACAACCTAACAGGAGCATAGAGTCAACCAGGCGTTTTATTTAAATTATTGAAATTAAAGAGTTTAAAATATTAAACAAACGTTTAATTAACCTCATGTGATAGTCTATCTTCGGACCCCTGATGAATCGTCGCACGTTACTATTGGACAAAGCAGAGGAGTTGTTTTCGGAACACGGTTACGAAGGCACCTCCATCCGGCTGCTGGCTCGTGAGGCAGGAATGAACGTGGCCATGATCTCCTACTATTTCGGCTCAAAGGAAAAACTCTTTGAAGCCCTTGTAGAGGAACGTACTTCATCCATTCGTGAACGGTTGAAGCAGATGACCGACGATTCTTCATCCCCAATGCTCAGGTTGGAAGAGATCATCCGATTGTATGTGGATCGTATCCTCCACCACAGGCGATTTCACCGATTGCTGCTACACGAATTATCCATCAACCGCCGACCCGACTTGCAGGAGCGACTGGCCGAGGTACTGGTCAGGAACATGGATGAACTCCGACGCGTCATCCGAGACGGAATCGAACAAGGTTGCTTCCGCACAGTGGATGTCGACCTGACCATCATGACCCTGATCGGCACGGTCAATCAGCTGATCGTAGCATCGGAAGTCATGCGGGATAAAATAATGAACAACGAATCCGAAATCTCGGATCATCCAGCTGTTTCGCTGAAAGATCGTTTGTATCGTCATCTTTACGACCTGATGACAACCCACCTTTTAATCAACACTCCTAATTGATATGGAAACGAATAACATGGGCGAAGAAAAAAAGAATCCTAAAAAGACAGTCATTAGGATCTTGCTGCTACTGATCCTGTCATCAGCAGCTTATTGGGCGATTTCAAAATACCTGTACGCCCGCAACCACGAAGAGACGGATGATGCGCAACTGGACGCCGACATATCTCCCGTTTCATCGCGTGTGTCAGGGTATGTATCTCAGATCTTTTTCAGCGAAAACCAATCAGTCCATCAAGGGGATACGCTCATCACGATCGACCCGAGTGAATTGTTGAACAAGGTGGCGCAGGCCGAAGCAGCAGTTGCTTCCGCTGAAGCGGCTCTGAGCGTGGCTCGCGCTGCTGTGGCCACTGCTTCTGCCAACTTGAATTCGGCATTGGCTACCATCGACGCCGCAAAGGTCAGGGTATGGAAAGCGGATCGGGAATTAGCTAGGATTTCCAATCTGCAGAAAGAAGAGGCCGGCACGCTCCAGCAATACGATGCTGCCAAGGCGGAAAAAGATGCCGCTGATGCGCAACTGGTCACTGCTACCCGACAAAAAGAAGGTAGTTCCGCAGCACTTCAGGTAGCGAACGAGCAGATCAACGTTTCTGCTTCGAATATCAGGTCGCGTCAAGTCGAATTGGACTATGCACGATTGCAATTATCGTATGCAGTCATCACTGCTCCCGTTTCCGGAGTCGCAGCCAGGAAAAACATATAGCCCGGACAATTGATCGCTGCCGGTACGCTGTTGTTTGCAATCGTTTCTGAAAATGATCCATATGTGGTAGCCAACTTCAAGGAAACGCAAGTGGGCAACATGCAAGAAGGCGATCAGGTGGAAGTCCGAATCGATGCATTTCCTGGAAGAATTTTCAATGGGAAAGTGGCGAGCTTTTCTCCTGCGACCGGAGCCAAGTTCAGCCTGTTGCCCCCTGATAATGCTACAGGTAATTACGTGAAGGTCGTACAGCGGATTCCAGTCAAGATACTGTTGGACGAAGATTCCTTGGTCGCACGCCTACGGCCGGGTATGAGCGTGAAAGTATCAGTGGCCCTGGCTGGCAAGTAACACTGGCCCATCGATGTCTAACAACACTATCTGACCTGTTCATGGAGCATTCTGTTTCCAAAAGATGGATCATCACGGGCACAGTCGTGATGGCTGCGCTATTGGAACTCATCGACACCACGGTGGTGAATGTCTCCCTGCCTCAGATCATGGGTAATCTGGGTGCTACACTTGCCGATGTGGGTTGGGTAGTCACAGCATACGCGATTGCGAACGTCATCATCCTTCCCATGTCGGGTTGGTTGGGTGCGCGCTTCGGTCGTCGTAACTACTTTGTTTTTTCCATCATCATCTTCACCATCTCCTCTTTCTTTTGTGGTAATGCCGACAATATCCTACAACTCATTCTCTTTCGTTTCATTCAAGGAGTGGGAGGTGGGGCTTTGCTGGGAACGGCGCAAGCCATCCTGATCGAAACCTGGCCGAAGGAAAAATTAGGCATGGCTACCGCCATCTTCGGTTTGGGAGTCGTCATCGGTCCGACGCTCGGTCCGACGTTAGGAGGATACATCACAGACCACTTCTCATGGCCTTGGGTATTCTATGTCAACCTTCCGCTTGGTGTCATCGCTGTCCTGCTTGCCGTAGCCTATATTCCACCGTATCCTGCTACCAACCGATCGGGTGCTGTCGATTGGTGGGGGATCTTGTTTCTCACAACGGGTGTGGGTTGTCTGCAATTCGTTTTGGAACGTGGTGAAACCGAGGACTGGTTCGAAACGGAATACATCATCTGGTTGACATTCATAGCGTTCGTCGGATTAGTTGCCTTCGTCGTACGTGAGTTATCCATCGATCATCCGGTGGTGAATCTTCGGATACTCAAGAACAGATCGCTCGCCATCGGGATGATCACCACGTTCATTCTGGGTTTCGGATTGTTCGGTTCCGTTTTTGTTTTTCCCGTGTTCTGTCAAAGCCTCCTCGGATTCTCCGCTCAACAGACGGGAATGCTGCTGATTCCTGGTGGCTTATGCACCATTTTCATGATGCCCATGATCGGGAAGATGTTGCAAAAGGGAGTTCCTCCTCAGATCCTTTCCACCTTCGGTTTCTTTTTCTTTTTTCTCTTCACCTGGTTGATGTCCAAGTCCACGCTGAGTTCCGGACAATCCGATTTTTACCTGCCACTGATTTTTCGTGGTATCGGACTCAGTCTGCTGTTCGTTCCACTTACCACGCTGGCGCTCTCCAGTCTGGAGCCGAAAGATATCGGACAGGGTACGGGTTTGAACAACATGATGCGACAACTCGGCGGATCCTTCGGTGTGGCCATCATCACCACTACGCTTCACTTGCGGCAGGGATTGCATCGATCACGCTTATTGGAAAACGTGACTCCATTCGATCCTGAAACGAGTAGCCGATTGGCACAAATGAAAGCAGGTATGTTGTCCAAAGGCATGACGGTGTTCGAAGCGCAGCAGGCTTCCGTCAAAGCCATGGAAGGAGTCGTGGTTCGCCAATCCTACTTGCTAAGTTACATGGATGCGTTTTGGCTCACAGGAGTGTTTTTCCTTTTCTGTATTCCGCTGTTGTACCTGCAGAAGTTCAAGCGCAGATCGGCGGTTCCTTCACTGCGCAGCCATTGATCAGCTTCTGGTCAGCAAGGAGCTGTCGCCATAGCTTAAAAAGCGGTAACCCTGATTCAACGCGTGGCGGTAGATTTCCTTCCAATCCGGTCCGACGAACGCTGCCACCAGGAGCAATAAAGTGCTGGATGGTTGATGGAAATTGGTGATGATGGCATCCACCAGCCTGAATCTGTAACCGGGAACGATGATCATGCGTGTGGTCGCATGCAGCTCATCTTTTTTTTCTTCGTTCAAGTAGTCCAGCAGTGATGAAAGCGCTTCAGAAGTCGAAGTTTCCGTCATCGGTGATGTATACGGATCCCATTGGTCGACGAAAGCTTTGAAGTTCCCTTTTCGACAGGAAACCCCCAGCCAATATAAACTCTCCAAGGTGCGCAGCGACGTGGTGCCGACCGCCACAATACGTTTTCCATGTCGTACTTGCTGAAGAAGTGTCTCGATGTTTTTTTTGTCGATCACGATCCGTTCGTCGTGCATCGCGTGTTCACCTACTGTTTCCGATTTCAACGGTCTGAATGTTCCTGCTCCTACATGCAGGGTGACGAATGACTGTTGGATATTCCGCAGTCGTAGCTCATCGAAAATACGTTGTGTGAAATGCAGTCCGGCCGTAGGTGCGGCAACCGAACCCTCGCGATCGGCATAGACGGTTTGATAGCGTAACTCATCCGATGCTTCGGCGTCTCTTCCCAAATAAGGCGGTATCGGTAACCTGCCACAACTCTCTATCACCTCCGCAAAGGTCTTGTCTTCGTTCCAGCTGAATCGGACCAGCAAGGCGTCTTCCAGTTTTCCTGTCAATTCAGCCGTAAGGCGGATGGATGATGCTCCTTCACCACAATTCATCTGCAGTGTCGGCTCTTTCCATCTCTTCAGATTTCCTACCAACACTTTCCACACCGAAGCGCCTCGCTGCTGCAACGCAAGTGCAGGATCGGGTTGGTCGTGTGGCTCAAGACAAAAAATCTCTATGATGCTGCCTGTCGGTCGTTGAAAGAGAAGTCGTGCGTGGATCACCTTGGTCCTGTTGAACACCAACAGGTCGCCCGACTCCAGGCGGGAGGGAAGGTCCGTGAAGCGCAGGTCATTCATTGATCCCTGCTCGTAAACCAGCAATTTGGAGGCATCGCGCTCTTCCAGCGGAAACCTGGCTATGCGCTCATCCGGTAGCGCATAGGTATAGTCGGCGGAGCGTATCTCTTTGGGATCGGTCATTTTGCTTGCAAATATCCTTTTTTAAGGGTTTCTGAACTATCCAAGGGGTTGCTTTCCCGATAAAAAGTAGCCGTTGGGCGCAGTCGTATGAGTTTTTCCGCCACTTGTCCGACATCTCCTGCCGGTTGTTCGGGCGCGAATGACTTCAGGGGGCAGTCGGATGTACAATTGTATCAGATTCACGAACACAAAAACTTCAAACACTAAAAACATAATCGCCATGAAAAACAATGCTTCCCTCCGCCTTGCCAAAGCAGCCCTCGCTTGTGCGCTCTTCGGCACCCTATTCACCTCTTGTTCCAAAGAAGAAGAGGTCAGTCCTCTGTCTCAGGGTCCTGTAAGAACCGATCTTTCTCGCCAGCCTTTGTCTGAACGTGCCGGCCGCGTAAAAGGAACCGTACTGGATGACAGAAGCAGCCAACTTCAAACGCTCAACAACGAGCAAGGCCGACTACTCCTTGGCTCATCCGATCAAATCGCTGATGGTGATCGTCTGATCGTAAAATGCACCGAGACCAAATGTGCAGTCATCAAGGTTCCTGCAAACACTCCTGATGGAGCTTTGGAAGGTGATGACGCTTACACCCAATCACTTCACAACGAGGTTTCCAGGGCTATCGCCGGAGCCAACCAGATCACCGATGGAGATCGTTACATCGTGAAGTGCACCAAGTCCAAGTGCGATCTGATCAAATTACCTGTATACACCTCCGGCATAGATGCAGAAGCCGGAAGCGGTCCTCGCCACTTGCAGAGCCTGCACGATTTCGCCAAGTGATCCTCACGTATAAAAGCAACGCCCGGGAACCGTAATTCCCGGGCGTTGTTCGTTTTCATGGTAGCGCTTCAACCTACCCTCAAAGCCCTATTCTTTTCAGAAACGGATTTTTTGTCTCAGGCAAATGGAACTTGTATCCGACTGCGATTCTGCCGAATCCGTACCCTTGCGAGAACGGATTCATTTCGGAAAATGAGCTGCTGATGGTATACGCGATAGTCGTGATACTCGCATAAAGACGGTCGCCGTTGTATCCGGTGACCACACGCGCCTCGGAGTGGAAGCCGATACCTTTTTTTCTGATCGTGTTGATGGCCTCTTCGTTGTTCGCTTCAGCGGTTTGGTAGCAGATACCCGGAATGAAGGTCAGGCTTAGAAACATCTTCTTGCTTTTGGTGAAGGAGAACGTATGTAGATATCCTGCGTTGATGCCGTACATGCGAAACCGCAAATCGATAATCGCTTGTTCTCTTCCGAAATAGTCTTCTGATTTTTCCGGTATCAACGCGCTGTCAGCATGGTAATCTCCCATGGAGAACGTCATTCCGGCAGTGAAAGTACCGGCGCTTTTCTGTTGCCGTTCCAATTGCCAGATGGCAGCCATGTTGCTGAAGCGCCGGTGGTTGAATCCGTAGTTGAGGGTCGCATAGTAGACGCTTGAACGTACATCGTCCCGGTGAGGATAAGGATTGATTTTCGGATCGAATGAATTATCGAAGTACTGTGGGTTCTTCAGATAATATCCCTGCGTGCTCTGATAGAAATTCCTGAACCAGAATTTCCTTCCGGTCAATCCTACGCCGATGTTCTGCATTTCGGTACATCCTTTGGCCTCCGGTCCTGTCCTTCCGAAAGACGAAGTATATTCCAGCGTAATCCATTTGTAATCGAGTCCCACTCCGAAACTGGTTGGCACGTTGGTGCCGAATTCGATGTCCCTTCCCTGGTTGTCTGTGACGATGATGCTGTTGCCTGTGGTGGCGGAAAGGGCTGTCACGACGAAGTCGTTACGGAAGCTCTTGATGTAGGTGGTGTCGTAGCCGGGGTCGGCAACGGCAGTATCGCGCTGTGCCGATGCTGTAATTACAGTGGACAGGGAAAACAGTAGGAATACGTGCAGGACGGGATGACGCACGGTGCAAAGGTCCGAAAAAATACTGCGAAGCTGTTCCGTTTACTCCAGAGAAGTGCGCAGACTTTTCATCTGCTTCTCTAACAGTGAGAATTTCTCCAGCAGTTCGTTTTTCGCAAGACCTTCGTCCGGCAACTCGTTGCTGAGGTAGTTGCAGAACTTCCACACTTCCCGCACTTCAGTCACCGGTATTTCATACGGCTCGTAAGCAGGGTTGAGCGATTTGAGCAGGAGGGAACGGTTCTTCTTGATTTGATTATAAGCGATCTTGAATACAATGCCTTCGTCTTGCGTCAGGATCACGTAGCCGTTTCCGTCTTTGATGTCGTTCCAGTTTTCGACGTATTCGCCGATAACATACGATTTGTCCGGGATGGGCAGCATCGAGTCGCCACTGATCTGGAACATCCGGTATTTCCGCTCGGCGAAAAGGATCGGCAGTTGGAAGGTGGGCAGCTTCTTGATGAATTCCGGATCGGCGAAACCGCTCTTGTAGCCGGCTTTGGCTTTGAGCGGAACGACTTCGATGTTTTCACGGTTGTTGCTGTCCACCGTTGTCGCAAGCACGCGGAGGCGTGCTCCGGTCACGTACACATCATTCCCTTTTTCCAGTTCGGACAGTTGGAAGTCGGAGAGTCGGGCCAAATCGAGCTTCACGAGTGTGTCAATGGACACTTTGAAATACTTCGAGAAGGCGATGCGCATGTCGAGCGTCGGGTTCTTGATGCTGCCG
>JBJTRB010000029.1:0-5468 GCA_046075925.1 Bacteroidota bacterium
TAGATCCTGCCCGATGTCTTAGGCAGATCTTTGTACATCTCTTTTCCATTGAACTCCTTCACCTTTACATCCATCGTCAACCACATACGATTGCCTGCAGGCGCGACGGCGAAACCGTTTACATCCGAACCCAAATGCGTCAACTGCTTCTTTCCTGTACCATCCGGATTCATGACCCAGACTTGGGAGGAACCGCTTGCATCGTTGGAAAAATAGATGACCGAGCCATCGCTGCTCCAACGTGCAGAAGATTCATTGGATGAGTCAGCTGCAATCGCTGAAGACTGTCCATTCGAAAGGTCGAATTTCCAAATATCCGTATTGCCTCTGCTGGCAACGTAATCGATTCGGCGAACAGAACACAAAACATAGCGTCCGTCGGGAGACACACGCGGCTCGGATACACGGGCGAATTTCCAAAGCAGCTCCGGAGTGAGCGACTGCTGAGCGAAGGAGAGCAAAGAAGCCACAACGAAGGCAGTTGAGAGAAGGACTCTTTTCATTTTTTTTATTGAATATGATGGATAATGAAGAAGCCGGACTGTGCCGGCTTCTATGATTTTATTGATTGAAATGATCACTGCACATAAACGAACAACTTGGTCGCATTATTACCCGCACGGATGATACATGGATAATAGCCTGCGCTTACACGGTTACCATTAGCATCTTTGAGATCCCAAAGAACCTCCTGGCTGCCCGATTGCATTTGACCGAAGTCGATGTTTCTGAGAGCAGCACCTTTCATATCCAGCACTTGGAGTGAAACGTTGCCCTTGTCAGTCATGTTGAACGAAAAACGGGTGTGATCTCCGGTGGCGGGATTCGGATAAGCGATCACCTGGTGGAATTGCGCTTGCAAACCAGTGGAGGAAGTCGGTGCGGATCCGAGATCGACGAACCAAGAAATGCGCGGAAAAGTATTCGTGATACCATTGATGAATCGACCGTCTTTAGAGATATTCTGCGGCCATGAGACATTACCGATATTAGGAATGCCTAAACCGGTTAGATAGGTTGACAAATCAAGCAAGCCCTGACCAGGGATATAAATGAACCCATAGCGGCTGAAACCGGAGTTATAATATCCAACGGTGATACCATTATCGGATACACCGAGCGCTTCGCCATCGTCTGCAGTAGCAGGTAAAGGCAAAACCACCACTTGACCTGCAGCACTATCCCATAAGATGGGAACAGAACCGAAGGCGCCGCTTCCACTGGCAGCAATGTAACTGCCATCGGAGTTGATACCGTAGCACTCGCCTCCGTTACTCAAAAGTGTTGCACCGGGATTCCAACGCACCGGAACTCGGTTGTTGGCCTGACACCAACCTGCCACAACCTCGCCATCACCTGAGATACAAGATGCCTTAGCACTTGAACCCAAATCAGGAAGTGTGGTGTAACCTGCTGCGAAATCGTATACAAATGCTGTTGTCTTGGCAGCATTGGCCCAATAAAATCCAGAAACTTTTTGAGCATTGTTAGAAATACCGAAGCCGTCCGAGTAACTACCGGTACCTGTAATGTATCCACCTCCAGGTACCGGAGGCAAGAGCGTCCAAGAGCCTGCGTTATAAACGGCGGCAAATTCCGCTGTAGTAGTACCGACGAGCGAATCCTTGGTACCGACTACTGTGCCGAAATCGTTGCAATCATTACCGGATGTACCTCCTATAAGGAACAAGCTTGAATCAGCGGTCTTATAAAGGAATGCGCCTCCTCCACCAACGCCAGTGATGAAAGTTCCGGAGGGTGACATCCCGAGGGATATGAGTCCGGCCGGCAGTGTCCGGTAGGATCCCGGCTGAGCCATCAATTGGCTCGTCAAAAAGAAGCTAAAGAGTAAACCAAGTAAGTTTTTTTTCATGGTGTGGTGAATGTTTGAAGTTAGTAATGAGAATCAAGTATGCATGCCTCCATCTACGTGAAAGACCTGTCCCGTGATGTAGGAAGACATATCGGATGCAAGGAACACAACAGTTTGTGCAATATCCAAGGGTGTCCCTCCCCTTTTCAGGGGAATCTGCTCCCGCCATTGCTCCACCGTTTTGGGGTCGAGCACCGCTGTCATTTCCGTTTCAATGAAACCGGGAGCGATGGCATTGCAACGGATATTCCTGGAGCCCAGCTCCAAAGCTACCGACTTGGTGAATCCGATAATGCCCGCTTTAGAAGCAGCATAATTAGCTTGTCCGGCATTTCCGGTCACCCCGACGATGCTTGTCATATTGATGATACTCCCGTACTTCTGCTTCAACAATTGACGTAGCGCTGCTTTGGTGATGTTGAAGACCGAATTGAGATTCACACGCACAACGTCATTGAACTGCTCCTCGTTCATCCGCATGAGCAACCCGTCCTTGGTGATACCGGCATTGTTGACGATGATCTCCAACGAACCGAAATCAGCAACAATGGCGTTAACAAGGTCTTCAGAAGCCTTGAAATCGGAGGCATCAGATCGATAGCCTTTCGATTTGATACCGAAGGCCGCTAACTCCGCTTCGAGCGCCTGACCTTTTTCAACCGAGGACAAATACGTGAACGCGACGTTTGCACCGTGCTTGGCCAGTTCGATGGCTATGCCACGGCCGATGCCCTTGGAAGCACCGGTTACAAGAGCTGTTTTACCTGTTAAGAGTTGGACCATATTAGTTCAAGGTTCAATGTTCAAGGTTCAAGGAATCATGAAGTCATTCGAAGGATGTACTTTGTGGGTTCAAGGTTCAAGGAATCATGAAGTCATTCGAAGGATGTACTTCGTGGGTTCAAGGTTTATCAGGTGCAAACTGTTTTTTCAATTACAACTTTGAACTTTGAACCTTAAACTTTGAACTTATTTCACTCCCATCACTTTCGCCATAGTAGTTCCGATGACAGCAGGAGTGTCACATACGTGGATGCCGCACTCAGCCATGATTTTCATCTTTGCAGCTGCCGTGTCGTCATGACCTCCGACAATGGCACCGGCATGTCCCATGCGACGACCGGGAGGAGCTGTCTGACCGGCAATGAATCCGACTACCGGTTTTGTACCGTGCGCCTTGATCCAGCGGGCAGCTTCTGCCTCCAGACTTCCACCGATTTCACCGATCATGATGATGCCCTCGGTTTCAGGATCGTTCATGAAAAGCTCTACCGCTTCACGTGTCGTGGTGCCGATGATCGGATCTCCACCGATTCCGATAGCCGTAGTGACTCCCATACCTGCACGGACCACCTGGTCGGCGGCTTCATACGTCAACGTGCCTGACTTGGACACGATACCGATATTCCCTTTTTTGAATACGAAGCCTGGCATGATTCCGACCTTGCATTCGCCGGCAGTGATAATGCCGGGGCAATTCGGACCGATCAATCTGGTGCCGGTGTTGGTCAGGTAGTGTTTCACCTGGATCATATCCTTGACAGGAATTCCTTCGGTGATTGCGACAACCAACTTCACTCCTGCTTCTGCAGCTTCCATGATCGCATCACCTGCGAACGCAGGAGGTACGAATACAATGGATACGTCAGCGCCTGTTTCTTTCACGGCAGCTGCTACGGAATTGAATACCGGACGATCCAAATGTTGAGTACCGCCCTTGCCAGGCGTGACTCCGCCCACCACCTGCGTACCGTATTCGATCATCTGGGTAGCGTGAAAGGTACCCTCACTACCGGTGAAACCCTGGACGATCACTTTACTTTTAGAATTGACTAAGACGCTCATTGTTGGAGGGATGTTGTTTTTATCGAGTTGTTGAATAATTATTCAAGACGCGCGAAATTACAGATTTCCCTCCTTTATCCCGTCAAAATTCAATAAATTTGCCCACTGCAACATGCTGAATATCAACCCTGACGACACTATTGCTGCATTAGCGACTCCCCCGGGAACTGGAGCCATTGCAGTGGTGCGTATTTCGGGTAAACAAACCTTCAGCTTGACCGACGGATTGTTCCTGTCCAGGACTGGCAAAAGGTTGGAAATCGGCAGCCGTCCATCCCACTCGATCGTATTCTGTATCATCAACGATGAGGAACCGATTGATGAAGTGTTGGTGTCTGTTTTCAAGGGGCCGAACACATTCACAGGCGAAGACACGCTGGAAATCTCCTGTCATGGTTCCACGTTCGTACAGCAGCGCATCCTTGACCTGTTGTCTAAGAGAGGCATCCGGATGGCTCAACCTGGTGAGTTCACCATGCGTGCATTTCTACATGGCAAGATGGACTTAAGCCAAGCCGAAGCAGTAGCTGACTTGATTGCTTCGGATACGGTCGCTAGTCATCGCCTGGCACTGAATCAGCTTCGGGGTGGATTCTCGGACGAAATAAAAGCGCTTCGCCAGGAGTTGGTCCAATTCGCATCGCTCATCGAACTCGAACTCGATTTCGCAGAGGAAGATGTGGAGTTCGCAAGCAGGAACCAGTTGAAACAATCCGTTCAGCGTCTCCAGGAAAAGATCCGTCGACTCATACGATCTTTTGAAGTCGGAAATGTCATACGCAACGGCATTCCTGTGGTCATTGCCGGAAAACCCAATGCCGGAAAGTCCACCTTGTTGAATGCCCTCTTGAACGATGACCGGGCCATCGTCAGCGACATACCCGGAACGACCCGCGACACTGTTGAGGAAGAGATCAAGCTGGGAGGCATCCGTTTCCGCTTCATCGATACTGCCGGCATTAGAGAAACGACGGATGCCATCGAGAAGATCGGAGTCGAAAAAACCATGGAGAAGATCCGGCAGAGTCCGATCATCATTTACCTGTTCGATGTGAACGAGACTTCGTGTGGTGAGTTGAAATTGGAAATCGAGAGACTACGTAACGAAATCGATCCGTCTTTTATCATTTTACCAGTCGGCAACAAGATCGATCAGCAGGATACAGATCTGCTTGAGAAAGAATTCTCCGGAGTGCCTGATACGCTGCTGATTTCAGCAAAATCGGCCACCAATCTGGACAACCTCACTTCTATCCTACTTCGCCACACCAACGCTCAGAAGCTGCAATCCGGAGACACAATCGTCACCAGTGCACGTCATGTTGAGGAACTCCGAAAGACCGACTCCTGGCTGGAGAAAGTGATTCAAGGAATGGAGAGGAATACCACGAACGATTTCCTGGCGGGCGACTTACGCTTCGCGCTTCATCACTTGGGCAACATCACCGGAGAAATTTCCAATGACGAATTATTGGAAAACATCTTCTCGAAGTTCTGTATCGGAAAATAACATGCCCTGCATCGACATCCACTCGCATAACCTGGCTTGGGATGAGCGGAATATCAAAATCGTGAACATTCTTTCCGACTTCTCGTCGATTCCTGATTCAGGCTATTTCTCGGTCGGTCTGCACCCATGGAACTTGAAGATGGAAGACCTGGACAAGCAATTCGAAGATCTGCAGCAGGCCTTGACCTTATCCAATGTAGTGGCAATAGGCGAATGCGGACTGGATAAAGCATGCGATAC
>JBJTRB010000030.1:0-3043 GCA_046075925.1 Bacteroidota bacterium
CGTTCAGCAAGCGCTGAGATCGTATCAGTGTTTTTTCAGTAGGCACATCTTGACGGCAGTAACTGCTGCTTCGATGCCTTTGTTCCCGTGTTTTCCACCGGCACGAGCTAAAGCTTGTTCCTGGTTTTCAGGTGTAAGTACGCCGAAGATGAATGGGAGGCCATACTGCAAATTCAAATCCATGAGGCCGTTGGAAACGGCCTGGCAGATGAAATCAAAATGACGGGTCTCGCCCTGTATCACGCAGCCAAGGCATATCACTGCATCCGGCTTTTCTATATCTGCTATCCATTTGGCACCCAAAGGAAGTTCATAGCTTCCAGGTACGTGGGATAACAGGATGGAGTCTTTATCACAGCCAAGGTAGGTCAGCGCGTCCATAGCTCCTTTCAACAGTGCGTGAGTGATTTCCGGATTCCAGTCGGCCACTACGATTCCAAAGCGTAGGCCTTTGGCCGACAATCCTTCGGCATCATAATCGGAGAGGTTCTTCAGTTGGGATGACATGGTCAAAAAAAAATGGGCTGAAATGCTCAGCCCGTTTGTTTAAAGTTCGTAGGTCGAATGCATCATTCTCCAGCCAAGGCTGAAGCGCGAGCGACATATTTTTCCGCCTGAGAACCTTCGGTGCTCATCGGGTAGTCTTTGCGTAGACGCTCGTACACATCGATGGCTGCTTTGTAGTCGCCTTTTGACTCCATGGCAGTAGCCAATTTCATCAGCATGATCGGCGTTGTGAAGTTATTGGGGTTTTCCTTGGCGGCTTTTTCATAGAAACCGATTGCCTCGTCGGAATTGTTAAGTTCCATGTAAGCATCGCCGATTGCGCCGAGCGCCAAAGAGGCGGTCATCACATCTTTTCCGTCATAGCCCTTCAGCGTTTCAATGGCCTTTTCGAACTCTTTTGTCTTGAGGTAAGACAAACCCAGATAGTATTTCGCCAGATTGCCGGAGGGACTCACGCCGTAGTCAGCAGAAATCTCTTCCAGGCCTGGGTTGTTACCGTCGCCGTTGATAGCCAGTTTGATCGAATCTTTCTTGAAATAATCTTCTGCCCTGAAAAGATAGGCCTGGGCCTCTTTCTCTTTTCCTGCGACATAGACTTTCTGATAAAAAAGATAGCCGCCTACAGCGATCACCAATGCACTGACGATGATGCTAAGGCTCTTACGGTTCTGTTGGATGAACGCTTCGGACTTGCCGATTGCGTCCTGGACGATGTTGTCCTGATCCTGTTGGTTTTCAGCCATTACGATGGATATATTTCAAAATCGGTTGCAAAAATAAGCTTTTTAACGTTGTGGGCAACCATTTGATGTACGGGTCCAAGGACTTATGAGCATCGCAGCGTGTGGAATTTTAGGGATTTTTAGACTGTTTCGCGCCCGGCTGAAGGCGCCTCGGGTCATTTCTTTCGTAATTTCATGGAATGAAACTGAATCACCTGATCATCTCTTTGGCATCAGCATCCCTCTTCGCGTGCGGTTCCCCCCAAACAGGGACCTTCGGGACGTCCATAACGTCCGACAGTGCACTTTCTCTGGAACTGGCGCTGGCTGACTTCGACTCTATTCCCATGCGTCCATGCAAAGTGGAGGGGGAGATTACGGAGGTTTGTCAGGCTGAGGGCTGTTGGTTCCGGGTGAAGGATGGCAGTGGCCGGGAATTGCTTGTGCGCACGTCCGATCATTCTTTTGCCGTACCCCGTGACATTGCGGGAAAGCGAGCCATCGCTGCCGGAGTGCTCAAGCATGATACCACCGATGTGCCTACGCTGAAGGAATTTGCCCGTCAGGACGGAAAGTCCGAAGCCGAGATTGCAGCTATTCAAGCTCCCGAGATTGCTGTGGTGTTGGAGGCGGAAGGTGTCATCATCCGCTGAGCGTTCCTATGAGAATAGTCTTATGTGTTTTAATGCTGCTGTCGTTCGGCGTTGTTTCCGCTCAACGACAACCGGAGTCCCACGGCTATCGCGTCTTGCGAATAGGGACCTCCATGCGCTTTCTTCAGGGCGTTGATGCAAACGGGATAACCAAGCGAATGGTGCAGGATGATTTACCCTGGGTGCTCTTTTTCTTCGAGCCAGGATGCGAGATGTGCCGTGCAGGCATCGCGGATCTTGCCGCCCTTTACGAGCAAACCCGATCGAATTACCATTGGCTGGGGGTAACCGCTGACAGTACCAGGCTGCTTGAATTCGTTCAAGAGACTTCCGTTCCCTGGCCGTGTATCACGGTGTCGAAAAAATCATGGGAGCAATGCCAAGTCGATGCGACACCTACACTATACTTGACCGATCGTAAAAACAGGATCCGCTCTGGCCGAATGGTGCGGGCGGAAGAAGTGGCAGCTTTCATGAACAGATGAAACCGTTAGTAACTCCAACTTTGAAAGTGGTCGAGTGTCCGCGAGATGCCATGCAAGGTTGGCACCACCAGATACCGACGGAATTGAAGGTCCGTTACCTGAACAGTCTATTGGAAGTGGGGTTCGACACCTTGGATTTCGGCAGCTTCGTTTCTCCCAAAGCCATTCCTCAGCTTGCTGATACGGAATCGGTCCTGCAAGGCTTACAATTAGAAGGGAGTAAAACACGTCTCCTTGCCATTGTCGCTAATCTTCGCGGGGCTGAACAGGCAGTACGATTTCCTCAAATTTCCTATCTCGGTTTTCCGTTTTCCGTATCGGAAGAGTTCCAGCGCCGGAATACCAACTCCACCATCGAGGAATCGTTGGTGCGGGTCGAGGAAATCCAACGGCTGTGCATTTCGAACAACAAGGAATTGGTCATCTATATCTCCATGGGATTTGGAAATCCGTACGGCGAACCATTCAACGAGGAGATCGTCATCAGTTGGTCAAAACGCCTTTCCGACATGGGCATTCGGATCATCGCTCTGTCGGATACAGTGGGAGTGAGCGAGCCAGGCATCATCACCCGGCTTTTCAGTGCGTTGATTCCTGAACTGAGTGCTGTCGAATTCGGTGCTCATCTTCATTCCAATCCTGCTACATGGCAAGAAAAGGTGGATGCGGCATTTCA
>JBJTRB010000031.1:0-2313 GCA_046075925.1 Bacteroidota bacterium
GATAGATGACCGGCTTGACATTCTTGCATTGCAAAAAGGCGTGGCTGTTTGGAAATCCTGCAAGCTCGATCAGCGCATCGCCTGCTTTGAGCGACTGGCGGATCTGCTTGAATCGGAATGCGAGGTGTCAGCACGACTCATCAAGGCTGAAATGGGCAAGCCTATTGTGGAAGCAAGACAGGAGCTGATGAAAAGCACCGCTGCGATCAGGCAACTGAATCGTATGGCACCAGCGATTTTGAAGGATCGCCTGGTCGCCACTGAGGCAAGAACTTCTTTCGTCCGACCCGAACCTTTCGGACTTCTGTTGGCCGTCATGCCTTGGAACTTTCCGATCTGGCAGGTACTTCGGTTCGCCGTCGGTAATATGCTGACCGGAAACACCGTTCTCTTGAAGCACGCACCCAACGTTCCACAATGTGCGGCTGCTTTGGAATCACTATTTACAAAGGCTGGATTTCCGCCTGCGGTTTTCACCAATAGCTACTTGTCTGAAAACGGAGTACAGCATTGGTTGTCACATCCCATCGTTCGAGGTTTTGCATTTACCGGAAGCGATCGTACCGGATCCTTGCTGGGTGCAATCGCCGGAAAGTCGTTGAAGAAATCCGTGATGGAGTTGGGTGGTAATGATCCGATGATCGTCTTCGAAGATGCACTCCTGGTCGATGCTGTCGCTGCCGCAGTAGCATCTCGCTGCATCAATGGCGGTCAGGCGTGTAACGGCGCCAAGCGATTTCTGGTTCACCGTGATGCAGCAAAAGCGTTCACCAGTCAACTGGTAGAGTTGGTAGCTCGACTTTCGATCGGTGATCCGATGTCGGAGACAACTTCCATAGGCCCGATTGCACGTTTCGATTTATTGGAACGTGTCAGGGATCAGGTCCGTCAAGCGGTGAACCAAGGTGCTGAGGCGGTTTTTGTTGCGTCGATGCAAGATAGCGGAGGTTGGTTCTATCCACCGACTGTGCTTGTAGATGTCGATTCCGATAACGTCTCTTTCCGCGAGGAGATTTTCGGTCCAGTCTGGTCGGTTACCGTGTTCGACACGGAAGAAGAAGCACTGCGACTCGCCAATGAAAGCGATTATGGTCTGGGTGCTTCCATCTGGACCAACGACGAAGCGCGTATCCAACGATTGATCGACGGGTTACAGGCAGGAAATGTTTTCATCAATGATTTTGTCCGCTCTGATGCCCGTTTCCCATTTGGTGGTGTGAAGCGCAGTGGTTATGGAAAAGACCTTGGAGAACAAGGTTTCCTGGAGTTTATCAATTGGAAAACGGTGTACCGGCGCGATTGAGTTGTAGTAACTCAACCGAACAGCAGCGAGAAGACCTCTTCCACTTTAGCGACCGGTCGCACTTTGATCTTCTTGTACCGGTTCAAGTCCAGACCTTTCAGATTGTACTTGCTGATGACGATCTGTTCGAAGCCGAGTTTTTCCGCTTCGGAAATGCGTTGGTCAATGCGTGTAACCGGACGGATTTCACCGCTAAGACCCACCTCGGCGGAAAGGCAGACTTTAGGAGAAATGGCGATGTCCTCACTGGAAGAGAGTATCGAACAAATGACGGACAGATCGATGGCCGGGTCTTCCACACGGATGCCACCGGCGATATTGAGGAAAACATCTTTCGCACCCAGTCGGAACCCGCAGCGCTTTTCCAGCACTGCCAGCAGCATGCTCAGTCGACGCAGATCGAATCCGGTCGAACTGCGTTGTGGCGTGCCGTACACCGCCGAACTTACCAGTGCTTGTGTTTCTATCATCAGCGGTCGAACGCCTTCCATGGTGGCCGCAATGGAAGTGCCGCTAAGTCCTTCATCGCGCTGTGCGATCAACACTTCCGATGGATTGCTTACTTCGCGTAAACCGCTTCCCTGCATTTCGTAGATACCGAGTTCTGCTGTTGAGCCGAACCGGTTTTTCATGGCACGCAGGATGCGGTAGATGTGATGTCGGTCGCCTTCGAATTGCAACACGGTATTCACCATGTGCTCAAGTATTTTCGGGCCGGCAATCACACCGTCTTTGGTGATATGTCCGATCAGGAAAACAGGAGTGTTCGATTCCTTGGCGAAACGTAATAACTCAGCTGTGCATTCACGGATCTGTGAAACACTTCCGGGGGAAGATTCCACGTTATTGGTGAATAACGTCTGAATGGAATCCACGATGAGCAACGCTGGTTTAACGGAGCCGATCTGCGCGAAAATATTATCCAGCGAAGTTTCGGTAAGCACCATGAATCGATTGTTCTTGGTGCCGACTCGGTCTGCACGCATTTTCAACTGCTGCTCGCTTTCTTC
>JBJTRB010000032.1:0-3550 GCA_046075925.1 Bacteroidota bacterium
CTGCCGTCCCACCAGCGGATCATCTGACCGTTCATGGCAGGTCCCCAACTGACTGCCGATCCAGGATAGCCGAATTCAGGATCGGTGGAAAGAGACGGAAACTCCGGAACACTGTCGGGGCCCAGAGGAAACGCAGGAGCGGTGAGCGAAGTGGAAGGCGCGCCGCCACCGTATTTGTTTTGCACGTCGCGGTACCGGTATGGATGGGTGATCTTATAGGTCATGTTATAGCTCACGCCGATGCCTTGCTGGCGATGACCTTTCTTGGTGGTGATGAGCACGACGCCGTTAGCACCACGAGCGCCGTAAAGCGCAGATGCAGCGCCGCCTTTCAGTATGTTGATCGACTCCACATCCTCGCGGTTGATGTTGTTGATAGCCGAACCCCAATCGCGACCACGACCGATGTCGGTCATGCCCGGATCGTTACTCATTGGAACACCGTCGACCACGATGAGCGGTTGGTTGTTTCCTGAAATGTTGTTGTTACCTCGGATGACGATTCGCGTGGTGCCGCCATCCACACCATCCGGATTGCTGATCTGCACACCAGCCACCTTACCGGTGAGCGCATTGACGATGTTGGGTGAATTGGATTGCTGGATTTCCTGTCCGTCCACCTTCTGCGTGGAATAACCCAGCTGGCGTTGCTGCCTGTTCACGCCCAATGCGGTAACCACCACTTCGTCCAGTTGGCGGGCGATTTCGATGAGGCTGATATTAACGACCGACTGATTACCGACCACGACTGACTTTTGAGCGTAGCCTACAAAACGAAATACGAGCGTATCCGTCAATGAGACCCCTGCCAGGGAATAGTTGCCGTCCATGTCGGTGGACGCTCCTTTCGCGGTTCCGCTTACAGCAACCGAAACGAAAGGAAGCGGCTCACCGCTCTCCGACGAAGTGACCGTTCCTCTGACGGTCCGATCCTGAGCAGACAGGCCGAAGGCCGTGATCAGGAAAAATAAAACCAGTAAATACTGTCTCATACCATTGACTTGGATGCACGAATATAATCCGGGAGCGCGGATAATTAAAACCGGCCGATTAGAGGTAATTTATTGTAAATCTGTAAGTTGCAATGAGACCGTAAGCGGTCGGCAGCTGGCAGGTATCAGCGGAAACGAAAAACATCGACGCCGTTGAGGAACAGTTTATTCATGGAAACCGTATCGCTCAACGTGTTCGGACCATCGGCCAGGAAGTCATAGTCGTACGGAAGGCGAAGCCATTCGGAAAGATTCATGACCATGTTGATGGAAGCTCCACCCTCCACTACAGTGATGTTGCGTTCGAGTCGGTAGTGGATATTCCGAGACATGCCTGCCACCACGAGTGAGAAGGGTTGCAAAGAATCGGCATTCAGAAAACTCCCGGTGAAGTGAAGAAACCGATAATAACCGAACGGAGCAGTGAGTCCGCCCATGGCAGCAGCAGCCAATCCGCCAATTCCACCTGACACATTCTCCGCATCGGGCACACCGATTTCAAACTCGATGCCGGTGTAAGTGCCTTCGGGAACAGTTCCGGCATCGAAGCTGGTGGTAGCGGAGTTGGCGAAATCAACGAGCCGGGTACCCTGCAATGTGGCGCGTGAACCATCGGAACCGACGAGCGTGATGTCGGACAAGAAATAACGAAGTCCGCTTACACGATAAGCATACCCTGCGTCGGCCACATACAACAGCGTATCCAGTTGTAGCGGATCGCCATCCACCTCGTGTGCGATCCGGATGCGGATGTTCTCACCTGTTGGATAATCTTTTTTGCAGGAGGATACCGCAAGCAATAAAAAAACGGCGAGGCAATTTCGGAGGACAGCAGACATGCCAGTGAAAGTCGGAAAACAACCCCGAATTAAACGGACACTGTCAAAAGGTTTTTGCACAGTGGAGGACGGAAAATACAAGGGTGCCAACTTAAAACAGCAAAGCCCGGAAACACATCCGGGCCTTGCTGTTGCATGACATATTACTGAATCAACGCTCCACAATCAACCGCTTCTCCTCTACCCTGCCGTCGTGGGACAGGCGGAGCAAATAGAGTCCGGAGGAATGAATGAACTGTCGGATATCGATCTCTTGAGTAGACTCTCCTGAAGCTTCGTGTACCAGTTGTCGGGTGAACACGCAACGACCGGATATGTCATAGACATTCAACTCCACTTCGCCCGGATTATCCATCACGTATCTGACGAATACGGTTTCATGGACCGGGTTCGGGAAGAGCGTCATGGGGATCGTGGCCGTTGACCCCAAATACTCCTCCGTGATCCTGGCGATACCCAGCGGACAACGGATGATATTGCCAGCCTGCGGCACACCGTTGATCCAACTGTTGTTGATCTGATCCAATACGGTAGTGAGTGAACTGATGTAATTCTTGTTTCCACCGCAACCGATCACCCGATTGGCTTCGTCGTACACACGCTGTACCGTCCAGCCTGCAAACGGACCGGAAGCGATCAATGCGTTCTTCAACATGACAGTTGCACCCGCGAAACCAGCGTTCAGACTATCGAAGGTGATGTTGAGATTCAATGCCACCAGTTGTCCGGCGAACGTATTCGAATAGGTTACAGCGGTGGGATCTACCAATGTTCCCGGGCTCAATTGGCGTGGCGTACCTGTTGTAGGGAGGAACAAGCGCACAGCCGATGAGCTGTTAAGCCGGATGAAGCGATTGCAACTTCCGATCTGCAAACCATTCGGGTAAGCAGTTGGGAAATTCGCATTCAGATAGACTGCCGGATTGAAACCGTTGGCTGTGGATCCCCATCCGCCCGGACCGTATGTACGGAATGCAGAGCAATCACCAACAGGTTGCGTTACGGTAGTGGTGGACGTAACGGTACAACGGTTTCCATCCATCACCGTCACGGTATACGTGCCAGCATGCAATCCGGCGGCGGTGGCGGTGGATTGAACTGGAGTCGTATTCCAAGTATAATAATAAGGCAATATTCCACCACCGGCAGTCGCAGTAGCCGTTCCACTATATCCGTCGTAGGCCTGTGCTGCAGTAGACGTTACGGATACGGTCAACAACGCCGGCTGCGTGATATTGATTGGTCCGACAGTAGCGCTGCAACCCATCGCGTCGGTCACTACATACGAATAGCTACCTATACTCACCGTGTAGATACCGGTGCCGCTATAAGGAGGCCTTCCGCCTGTAGCTGTGATGTTGATGGTGGTGGTACCACCATAACAACGGATCATGCCCACCTCGGTTGCTGGCTGTAACAGGGTAGCTACCGTAAAATGATTCGTGATGATACTGTCGCAGCCACTGGCTGCGGTGAAGACCGACTGATACGTACCGGTTGCGTTAACCACCGTTCCATTGGGCAATGTATAGGTACTTCCGTAGCAGACGGATATGTACTCATCATAGCTCGGTGCAGACAGCACATACAATTGCAGCTGGATGATACTGTCGCATCCTGTCACTGCCGTTAGGTTTTGGGTGTAGGTGCCGCTCGTTGAATAGGTGTTTCCTGCAAAAGAGTACGACTGACCAGCACAGATGGTATCGTACTGAACCG
>JBJTRB010000033.1:0-4694 GCA_046075925.1 Bacteroidota bacterium
GCACGGATTCGATCCTGCAAAGCGTTGGCCGGTTACTATCTTGCTTGACCCCCACGCCGAGGCGATGGAGGTGGTTTCAACCTACCAATCGGTTGCAGACAAGCATGGCCAAATCCTAGTTGGTTCGCTGGACTTCAAGAACGGACTGGATATGGAACGGAGCAACCGAATCGTCAGTTCTCTACTACAGGAAGCGACAGGAATCCTGCATGCCGATCCTTCCGCCATACACCTGATGGGTTTCTCAGGTGGCGCAAAAGCCGCTATTGCAGCTGCCACTTCACTGCCCGGCATCAGCATGTTGACCTACTGCGGAGCGGCATTCCCACAAGGTGCCGTACAATTGCCTTTGCCTACACTGGGGATTGCCGGTATCAAGGATATGAATTTCACCGAGGTCTTGAATTTCACGACCACCTTGGATACGACGCCCTATCTGCATGCCTTCTTCGTTTCCGAATCAGACCATTCATGGCCCGACACTGCGGTATTCGAGCTCACAATGGGATGGGCGGATGCGTGGCGGTGTCGGAATTCAAAGTTGTGCGATTCACTATCACTTGCGACCGACGCATTGCTCAGTCGTCAACGCATCGCTGCGGAAAAAGACCTTGTCAGGCGCGACTTGCTACTCCACTTCCACGTTGCTGCGTTTCACGATATTGTTTCCGTTTCCGAGGAACGGGATGCCATGTCGCAGAACCAGCGCTCGGCAGATTTCCGGGCTGCCATGGGCACATTCGTTTCGGAGCTTGACAGGGAAAACAAAAAGCGCCAGGAACTTGCCGCCGCTTTCACTTCCAAGGATTTGAGCTGGTGGAAACCGACGATCCGTGCACTCAAGACCTCAACCGATCCGGTTTCTGCACGACTGGCAGATTATTGTTCGCTTGCCGCTTACTCTTATTCTCGCTCTTCCATCGATGCGGGTGAACAAAATAATGCGGCCTATTTCATCGACTTGTACCAGTTGGTGGATCCTGACAATTCCGAATGGGCCTATCTGCGAGCCTGCTTATGCGAACAAGGTGGCGACAGACCAGGTGCCATCAGGAATTTGAATTTAGCCTTCCGAATGGGAATGAAAGACCCGGATAAGATCAGGCAGGAAAAATGGTTGACCTCCGCACTATCAGACGCTCAAATCGTACGACTTTTGGATGAAATGGATCAAGCGCGTTGATCCCGTAACCTCATCAATGAAGAAGTGATGTTCCCAAGAATACGTGCTTGCATCTCCGAAGTATCCTGACGGATGAATTTTTCTCCCGTCATCTTCTCGAAAAGTTCGATATAGCGATCAGATATCTGAACAAGCCACTCATCCGACATGGAAGGAACCGTCTGTCCGTCTTTCCCCTGAAAGCCGTTTTCAATGAGCCATTGTCGGACGAATTCTTTCGAAAGCTGTCTCTGCGGTTCTCCATTCAGCTGACGGGATTCGTAGCCTTCGGCGTAAAAATAGCGTGAAGAATCCGGCGTGTGGATCTCATCGATCAGCATCAACCGACCATTGATCGAGCCGAACTCATATTTGGTATCGACCAGAATCAGTCCTTGTTTTTCGGCCAACTTGCTGCCTCTTTCAAAGAGCTTTCGGGTAGCATTTTCCATCTGCACGTAGAAGTCTGCATCGACTAGTCCGCTTGAAAGGATTTCCTCGCGCGAGATGTCCTGATCATGTCCGTGCGCGGCTTTGGTAGTAGGAGTAATGATGGGCTCGGGAAGTTTATCGTTTTCCTTTAGGCCATCGGGCAGGTGAACTCCGCAAAGCAATCGTTTACCAAGATTGTATTCGCGCCAGGCATGCCCTGCCAAGTAACCTCGGATGACCATTTCCACCGGTTGGGCCACGCATTTGGCGCCGATGGTCACATTCGGATCAGGAACATCGAGCACCCAATTGGGAACGATATCGGAGGTTGCTGCCAACATCCGGGCTGCCAGTTGGTTCAACACTTGTCCTTTGAAGGGAACTGGTCGGGGCAACACCACGTCGAAGGCGGAGATGCGGTCGGTGGCGACCATGACCAACCATTCGTTGTCGATGGTATAGACATCCCGGACTTTGCCTTTGTAGTATGCGGTCTGACCTGGAAGCTGGAAGTGCGTCTCGGCGAGGCCTGTGATTCCCATCTTGGCAGTCGTATCCATTTAGCGGCTCTGATTGTACGCTTCAATGATTTCGCGCACAAGCCTGTGTCGGACCACATCTTGTGCATCGAGATAGATGAAATCGATTCCCTTCACATTGGACAGTATCTTGATGGCCTGCACCAATCCGGAAGGTTGATTCCTTGGAAGATCGATCTGAGTGACGTCGCCTGTCACAATGAATTTCGCAGATGGTCCCATCCTGGTAAGGAACATCTTCAACTGGCTCTCGGTCGCATTCTGCGCTTCATCGAGGATGACGAAAGCGTTATCAAGTGTGCGGCCTCGCATAAAGGCAAGAGGTGCCACTTCGATGATACCGTTTTCAATATATGTCTTGACTTTTTCCCCTTGTATCATATCGTACAGCGCGTCATACAGCGGACGGAGATAGGGGTCGATCTTTTCTTTCAGGTCACCGGGAAGGAATCCGAGGTTCTCGCCTGCTTCGACAGCGGGGCGAGTCAGGATGATCCGTTTGATCTCCCTGTTTTTCAGTGCACGGACAGCAAGGGCGACTGCCGTGTAGGTCTTTCCGGTTCCAGCGGGACCGATAGCGAACACGACATCGTTCTTCTCGGAACTTTCCACCATGCGCTTTTGATTCGCAGTGCGTGCGCGTACCATGATCCCGTTTTGTCCGAAAACAAGGACATCTCCGGTTTGAGGAGGCACAGGATCTTTGGAAGAAGCATCACCCAGAAAATGGCTGACATTGTCGGCCGTCAGCGATCCGAATTTCTGATAATGCTGTATCAGCTTGTTGATCTTCTCGCTGAATTGATGAATGTGCTTGTCGTCGCCGATCACCTTGATCTCGTTGCCACGGGCAACAAGGCGCAGTTCCGGAAAATGCTTGCGAATGACTTCAAGGTTACTGTCGTTGACACCGAAAAACTCTACGGGATTGAAGGTATCGATAGGGATGATGACTTCGTTCAAGGTCGGATGATTTTCAAAAGCATACAGAAAACGGACATCGCACTGTTCACAACACGATGACTGGATACTGTAATACCAGGTCTGTTGGACATCAAAACTATCTACTTTTGATGAAGCAACGGCTGTAAGTTTTCAACAGAACCGAGCGTGCGCAGGAACATGTCCATCATCACATTGACCACCGACTGGGGAGTTGATGACCCGTATGTGGCAGCCTTCCGGGGTGCCATCTTACGACATGATAACGGCGCTCGCATCGAAACTGTAACCCATTCATTAACCAAACACGACCGGCTTTCAGCCGCTTTTCTCACGATCAGCACGTTCCATCATTTCCCGAAAGGCACCGTTCACTTTCTTGGATTGGATAGCGGTGGCGGCCGCGTTGCGCAACAGGCGGCCGACTATCTGGTTCTGCGCTTTCAGGAACATTTATTTGTTGGAGCAGACAGTGGAGTTTTCTCCATGCTGGTTCACGGAAGACCCTTTGAGTGTTGGCTGCTGCCTTTAGGGAAAGACCTGGCGATGAAGGAATTGTTTCCGCGCCTTGCTCAATCACTTGTCGAACTGGCGACTGGAACTGATCCGGCTGGAATGGGTTCGCCTCACAACAAGTTATTGGAATGCTCGATTCCCGGCCCATCATCCGACCCCAGCGGAATTCGTTGCTCTGTCATTTATATCGACTCCTTCGGGAATGCCGTTTTCAACCTCGGTCGCGGATTATTCGACAAGGAGCGAGCAGGAAGAAGTTTTACGCTACTCGTCAGAAATGCCTCCTACAGTATCAAACGAATCAGCCAGCATTATAATGATGTGGAAGAGGGTGACTTGTTGGCCCTTTTCAACCAGAACGATTTTCTGGAAATAGCATTGAATAAAGGGGATGCCTCCCGATTGCTTGGCATCAAACTTTACGACTCCATTCTCATCGAATTCCATGATCACTAGAATCGTCCGGATGCAATTCCGGGAAGAGGCGGAAGCGGACTTCCTTTCCGTTTTCAGGAACGCAGAACCACACATCCGGTCGTTTCCCGGCTGCTTGTCGCTGGAAATTTATAAGGAAAAGCACGTTCCTTCCACGTTTTTCACGCTGAGTACATGGGAATCCGAGGAGAATCTGGAGCAATACCGGAACTCCGCACTTTTTTCGGCCACCTGGTCCGCCACTAAAAAACTGTTCTCGGGTCCACCTTCAGCCTGGACCCTTGAAAAGCAATAAAATCAAGCCTTTCAGGCTGAATTGTTTGTAAAAATCGGACACAATTAGTAGTATTGTAAATCCCAAAACGGGATATTGTGCCATTAATAGCTGCGTGAATTGGCCTATCGGATGTCTGGTTTCGCCCAAGAGATTTCCGGATTCCCCAAAAAAACTATCGATCCGGGCCTTTCGCGTCTATTTTTAGTATCGTTTGTTTAGACAAAAAACCAACAATTCAACCAATATGATTAACATGTACAACACGTTCCGTTCAACGAAAGCCCTTAGCTGGTTCAGGGCGATGATGGTGGTAATCCTGCTTTGCTGTGGGGCCTTCGCATCAAAAGCCAGTCACCTTGCAGGTGCAGATTTGACCTACCAAAGTCTTGGT
>JBJTRB010000034.1:0-9603 GCA_046075925.1 Bacteroidota bacterium
ATAGCCGTAGGAGTGACGAATCCGGCCTCCTCGATACCAAGCAGGATCTGCTTGTTCAGCTTGAATTGATCGAATGAATTCACTTCTGACATCTGCTCAAAGTTAGTGGTCCTGTTGGACGTGTCGGAATGAAAAAACGCCGGCTTGACCGGCGTTTTCGTTTTCCATTGTGTATAAATGTCACCAGATTTTTGCCCTAAGCGAGTCAGGGCGATAGAGCCCATCCGTAGCTGTGACACCGAATGCGGAATAGAATTCCTCCATATTACTGAGCGTTCCGTTCACACGGAATTCAGAAGGTGAATGCGGATCGGTGATCAGACGCTGTGCCTGAGCTTCAGGGCGCAGACTGCCAGCCCAGATGGTTGCAAAACCGAGGAAGAACCGCTGATCGGGAGTCAGGCCGTCGAGCTTCTTGTCACCTTTGCCTTGAGGTGTCAGCTTGAACGCTTCATACGCGATATTCAATCCGCCGATATCAGCGATGTTCTCGCCAAGCGTGAGTCGACCATTGACATGCAATGAATCAAGAACGATGAAGCCGTCGTATTGTTGGACGATCATTTCAGCCTTGGCTACGAACTTGGAAGAATCTTCGGGCGACCACCAAGCGGAAAGGTTTCCTTTTGCATCGAAGTTCCTTCCCTCGTCATCGAATCCGTGCGTCATTTCATGTCCTATGACAGCACCGATACCGCCATAATTGACTGCGTCATCCGCCTTGGCATTGAAGAAAGGTGGCTGCAGGATGCCTGCAGGGAAGACGATTTCGTTCATGGAAGGATTGTAGTAGGCGTTGACCGTCGGAGGAGTCATGCCCCATTCGGTACGGTCGACCGGACGACCGATCTTATCGAGTTGGAAAGCAGTCAGCCACTTGGACGCGCTAACTACATTGGAGAAATAATTATCGCGTGTGATGGCTAAGCCATCGTAGTTCTTCCACTTCTCGGGGTATCCGATTTTACGCATGATCGAGTGGAGTTTTTCCAATGCCTTGACCTTGGTTGCTTCACTCATCCAGTCGAGGCGCTTGATCCTTTCGTCGTACACCTTCAACAGATTGCTCACCAATTCATCGGCTTTTTTCTTTGCCTCGGGCGGGAAATACTTGGCTACATACATTTGTCCAAGTGCGTCTCCGAGCAATCCGTCGGTCATGTCAACCACGCGCTTCCAGCGAGGCTGCATTTGTTTTTGGCCATTGAGGTACTGGCTGAAGAAGCGAAAATCCTCCGCCTCCATCGCATAAGAAGTCAGGTTACCGGCGTAGTGCAGCAGGTTCCATTGCAGATAAACTTTCCAATCGGAAACACTGTTTTTCTTGAGCTCGCTCTCGAGGGTGCGGAGGAATTCAGGCTGACCGCAAACGAGATATTCGTAACGGGCGGGAACACCCATGCCGCTCAACATGTCAGCCCAATGCAGGGAGGGCGTCAAGGAATCCAAGCCTGACAGAGAGACTTTGTTATACGTCTTGAACGGATCGCGCAGTTCAACGCGCGTCATGGAAGCTTTAGCCAATTGGGTTTCGATCCGAAGGATGGTCGAAGCGTTGGCTTTGGCTGTTTTCTCGTCGATACCGTAAAGACCGAACATGGCGGTCATGTGACGGACGTATTCCTCACGAATTTCCTTGGATCGGGCATCGTCCTTCACGTAGTAGTCACGATCAGGAAGTGTAATACCACCCTGATACACTTGTGGAACCACCACCTCGCTGTTCTTGGGGTCCTGTCCGGCGTAAAATCCGAAAAACGGCGAAGCGCCATAGGTCTGCATGATGGCAGCCTGCTTGAGGACGCCGGCCAAATCAGTGATTCCCTCGATTGTTTTCCACTCGGGTTGAATGACGGAATAACCCGCTTTCTCGATGGCCACGGTATCCATGGCGGACTTCCAGAAATCACCAATGAGTTGCTCCGGACTGCCAGGAGATGATCCCTGCTTTTGGGAGGCTGCTTCGGCCAGTTCTCTAAGATGAGCCTTGTTATTGTCACGAAGGATGTTGAAAGTACCCCAGCGTACCTGATCATCCGGAATAGGATTGGACTTCAGCCAGCCGCCAGTGGCAAAACGGAAGAAGTCGTTACCCGGTTTGAAGGTGGAATCGAGGTTGGCCAGATCAATTCCCTCCGGTTTTTCAGCAGAGCCGGAAGTACATTGCTGGAGCGAGATGCCCGTGAAAGAGGCAACCGCCAGTAAGAGGATGAAAGGCTTTCTTTTCATGGTTATTTATTGAATCAGGGGTACGAATTTACTCTTTTAATCCATGGTGCGCATTGAAAAGTCCGTAATAGTTGTTTCCTGGTTTAGTAGGTTTGCAGCATGAACTGCGTTCGTTTGCTTTCTGCGTCTTTTGTGCTGGCGGTACTGTTTTCGGGATGTGAAAATGATTTGGAAAAAGTGAAGCTATACGAGAAGCCTGGCAAAGGACCCGTTGAATCCGCTAAGAATATCCGGTTGTTGTATAGCGACTCCGGCATGGTGAAAGTGGAGGTGACTGCGCCCCTCTTGGAGCGATACGAAGCTGAAAATCCCTATACCGAAATGACCAAAGGGGTCAATGCTTCGTTTTTTGATGACTCAATGAAGGTGACCAGCCGGCTTCGCGCCGACTACGCCATCCGATACGACCGGGAGCTCCGTATGGAAGCCCGAAAAAACGTGGTGGTAGTGAACACCAAAGGGGAGCGGTTGGATACCGAACACCTCATCTGGGATGAACGTCATCAGAAGTTGACAAGCAAAGCTTTTGTCAAAATCACTACCAAGGACGAGGTCATCTACGGCAACGGTTTCGAGGCAAACCAGGATTTCAGCCAATACCGTATCTTTAACATCAAAGGAATCATTTCCGTAAAATCAGAAGACCGTGTTAAGGATTCTTGAAATGGCATGGCTTGCCATCGCACTGATCAGTGGTACCGTTGCCGGGTATCAGTATTTTGCCGAGGGTTGGCAATCCGCTCTATGGATGCTGTTCATCACCGGAGTCTCAGTAGGCATGTATCTGCTGCGTCGCCGTCAGCGCATGAACATGGAAGACCGCAGCTGATTGCACACTATGGGACCCTTCACCCGCTATCATGAATATATGCACAGGAACCTGATCACCAGGTTCCTGTACTACTTCCAATTCCACTGGCTTTTCTGGTTTCTTGTTTTCGAGGCCTTGTATCGGTGGTGGGAACCTGGACTACCCTACGACATCCGTCTGAATCTGGTCCTGGGCGCCTTGCTCGGAATACTGGTCACCATCCTGTTGCACGGAGTGCGTATTTTATCAGGAGGTCAGAACAAAAAGTGATCAGTTGACGATTTCATAACTTGCACCGACTATGTCCGATTGGACGATCATCCTGCTTTCCCTGCTCTTCTCGGCTTTCGCATCCGGAAGCGAAATCGCTTTCCTTTCTTCCAACAAATTGCGGATCGAATTGGAACGTAGCCAGGGGAATTTTGCAGCCAGGCTAATTTGGAACTTCGTCAAATCCCCATCGCACTTCATCGCGACCATGCTGCTGGCCAACAATGTGGCACTGGTCATCTATGGTATCGTGATGACGGAGGAACTGATGACTCCCGACGTACTCAAAGGGTATCTTCCTCGTCAGTTGCACGCACCCGGCACCGTGCTGGTCATACAGACTTTTCTGAGCACCATGGTGATCCTGGTTTCGGCGGAATTCATCCCGAAAGTGGTTTTCCGCCTCAACCCGAACGGCATCTTGAACCTGCTTGCGGTACCCATTCGCCTGGTTTATCTCCTCTTGTACCCGATCGTCTGGTTGGTGATTTCCCTCTCGAAGCTGATCATGCGTGGACTTTTCAATGTGGAGTTGACGGAAGAGCGTCCGGTTTTCGGCAGAGTCGATCTTGACCTCTACGTGCGCGAACTCACCGCGAGGAATTCTCAGGTGGAGGAAATAGAGACCGAGATGAGGATTTTCCAAAATGCACTTGACTTCAAGGATGTGAAGGTGAGAGAGTGCATGGTACCCAGGAATGAGATCGTCGCCATCGAGGTGACCGAGCCTGTGCAAGAGCTGATGAAACTTTTTATCGAAACCAAACTTTCCAAGATCCTGGTTTACCGCGACAGCATCGACAACCTGATCGGCTTCGTGCATTCCTCCGAAATGTTCAAGCGACCCGCTACGATCGGTGAGGTGATGCTGCCAGTTCAAATCGTTCCGGAGGCGATGAGCGCCAACGACCTGATGAAACAATTCACCAACCAGCACCGAAGTGTCGCAGTCGTTGTGGACGAGTTCGGAGGCACCTCCGGCATGGCCACCTTGGAAGATGTGATGGAAGAGATTTTCGGCGACATACAGGACGAACATGACCTGCCGGAAGAAACCGAGCGCAGAATCAGCGAACACGAATTCCTTTTTTCAGCCCGGCTCGAGATCGATTATCTGAATAAAAAGTACGAGCTGGGATTACCCGAGCACGACGCTTACGAGACCCTTGGCGGATTCATCCTTCATTTCCATGAGAATCTCCCTGCCCAAGGAGAGGAAATCGTGATTCCACCCTACTACATCACCGCCATCAAGGTCACCGGAAGCCGAATCGACCAGGTTAGGATTCGCATCGAGACCGAAAATTGACCCGCCTCTGGAAACTGCGAACAGGTAAATTCCGTATATTCGCACTCCTTTGAAAGAAAAGGAACGGTTTTTTCGAGGTAAATCATTGTTTTTCATGTAGTTGCTTCGTAATTCCTCTTTGTTTCTTTCAACTATGTCAAACCATCAAATCAATACGACCAAACATGGCCGTTATCGGAAGCATTCGTAAGCGCGTCGGACTCCTGATCGGGTTCGTCGGTGCATCCATGGTCCTCTTCATCCTCGGGGACCTTGTTACCTCCAACACCGGATTGATGAATTCATCCAGTGATGTTGTCGGTGAAATCAGCGGAGAGAAAGTCCACTACCCGGATTTTGAAGCCCGGGTCGACAAGCTCACCGAAAACTACAAGCTCAACACCAAGACCGAAACGGTCGACCAGGCTACCACGGACATGCTCCGTGATCAGGCGTGGAACATGTTCATCAACGACTTGACGCTGGGCAAGGAATACGAAAAGCTCGGACTCTCTTGCAGTGCCGATGAATTGTTCGACATGGTCGCTGGCAACTCCCCGAACCAGCAGGTCATTCAGGCCTTCACCGATCCTCAAACCAAGCAGTTCGACAAAGGGGCTGTTATCAAGTTCTTGAAAGACCTCCCCAACCGCGACGAAGCGATTCAGCGTCAGTGGAAGAATTTCGAGCAAGCCATCCGCGACGAGCGCATCGCTGATAAATACAAGAACCTAATCAAGAATGGCATGTATGTCACCGAAGTCGAAGCTAAGCGCGGCTACGACGACAACGGCCGCCTTGCTAACACTCGATTGATCCGTATCGATGTGAATACCATCGCTGATTCTGCTGTAAAAGTGGAAGAGAGCGACCTGCAGGCATACTACGCAGCGAATCAGTATCGCTACAAACAACCTGAGACCGTCCGCAAGGTGGAATATGTCACCTTCGATGTCAACCCGTCGGCTCAAGACCAGCAGTCCATCATGACCTGGATCGGCGAAAGAAAAAATGAACTCTCTACCGCTACCGATCCTGTTGCTGTGGTCAACCGTAACTCGGATGGCCCTTACGATTCCACCTATCATGCAAAAGGCACCTTGCCTGCTGCCTTGGATACCACGCTCTTCACCGCTACTGCGGGAACAGTGGTAGGTCCTTACCTCGACGGCACATCCTTGAAAGTCGCCCGACTGATGGGCGAAAAGATGGTCTCTGATTCCGTCAAGGCGAGCCACATTCTTCTTTCCATTGAAAATGGCGATACCGCAAAAGCGCGCGCAACGGCCGACAGCCTGCTTGCGGCGGTTCGCAAAGGCAGTGACTTCGCTGCTCTCGCAAAGCAGTTCTCCAAAGACCCCGGCTCCGGCGAAAAAGGCGGAGATCTTGGCTGGTTCCGTCAGGGCATGATGGTCCCTCCGTTCAACGATGCTTGTTTCAACGGCAAAGTCGGCGACTATCCCATCGTTACGTCCCAATTCGGTGTCCACCTGATCAAGATTACTGGCAAAGGCACCCCTTCTCGTCAGATACGAGTGGCTGTGGTCGAGCGCAAACTCGAACCTTCGCAGGCTACCTACGATGCAGTGTACAATCGCGCCAACGCTTTTGCAGCAAAAGCCACCTCGGCCGAACTCTTCGACAGCACGGTCGTCAAGGAAGGATTGAACAAGAAGGTGGCTGAAAGTCTTCGTGAAACGGAGAAGAACATCGCTGGTCTGGAGCAGCCTCGTGAAATGGTGCGTTGGGCTTACACCGCCAAAGTCGGCGACATTTCCAAAGTGTTCACCTTTGGTGACAAATACGTTGTGGCTAAACTCACCGATATCCGCGAAAAAGGCTACCTGCCGCTCGACGTGGTGCGTGACCAGGTGAATGTGGAAGCTATCAAGAAAAAGAAGGCAGAAACGATCGTTGAACGCATCAAAGCCACCAATGGCAAATCCATCGACGAGATCGCTCAAAAGCTGAACGTGACTGCCATGGACGTTGATAACGTCTCTTTCATGAATCCATACCTCCAGGGCGTAGGCAACGAACCACGCATCGTAGGAGCCATGTTCGGTTCGAAGGCAGGTGTGCTTTCGGGTGCTGTAGCAGGCGACAACGGCGTTTGTGTGTTCGTGGTTAAATCATTCACCGAACCTACCGCTACCAAGGATTACTCGATGTCGAAGATTTCCATCGGCGAACAACGTCGTAGCCGTAGTGAGTACGAAGTACCCAATGCACTCAAGGAAAAGGCTGGTGTCGAAGATCGACGCGGCAAGTTCTATTGATACTGATCCACCCGATAAAATCAAACCCCGGATGTCCTCCGGGGTTTTTCTTTTCTTCTACCTGAACGGTCAACGCAGGATCTGTAACCGGTAGGCGTCCAGCTTGATGAAGATGAAAAGTAGGACGGTAAAAGACCACAAGGAAGATCCTCCGTAGCTGAGGAACGGCAACGGAATACCGATGACCGGAGCCAGACCGATGGTCATTCCGATGTTGATCATCAAGTGGAAAAAGAGGATGGAAGCTACTCCATAGCCATAAATCCTGGTGTACTGGGAGCGCTGTCGTTCAGCGATCATGATGATGCGAACGAACAATACCATGTACAATCCGATAACGATCGTACTGCCGAAGAAGCCCCACTCCTCGCCTACCGTGCAAAAAATGAAGTCGGTACTTTGCTCCGGCACGAAATCGAATTTGGTCTGCGTACCATTCAGGAAACCTTTTCCGACCCAACCGCCTGAACCGATCGCGATCTTGCTTTGGTTCACATTGTAACCAGCTCCTTTCAGGTCGAGCTCTTTACCCAACAACACGTCTATACGCGTGCGTTGGTGTGCTTGCAACACATTGGAGTAGACGTAGTCCACACCGAAAACGATAGCTGAAGCGATTGCTGCACCGGCAAGGATGATCAGGACATTACGTCTTGATTTACGCACCAAGAGATAAAAAAGGATACCGATTCCTCCGATGATGCCCAACAGAATGACTTTTTTCACCAGCAATGCAAGCACGAACAGCACCACGGTCAGGAAGCCAAGCAGGAGTACGTTGCCCGATAAGCCTTCCCGGTAAAGGACGAAAATGAAGGAGGCGAATACCATGGCTGATCCCGTGTCATTCTGTAATAAGACGATGATGGTAGGGATACCGATGATCAATCCCGAGATGAATTTGGTCTTGAAGTCCTTCATCCGGATACCAAGTGTGCTCAAGTACTTGGCCAGCGCCATGTTGGTGGCGAACTTGGCGAACTCGGAGGGCTGTAGCTTGAAGCTGCCTATATCGATCCATCCGTATGCGCCTTTCACATTCTTTGCAAATGCGAATGTGCTCATGCAAAGCAGCAGGATGAGTCCGTAGGTAGGGTAGGAAAATGCGGCATAGAACTTTCCATCGATGATCAGTATCATCAAAGCGATCAGCACTCCGCCGAGCAGCCATATCGCCTGTCTTCCATAGTTCTGTGACAGATCGAAAAGACTCTGATGCTCATCGTTGTAAACAGCCGCATAGATATTGACCCAACCGATGAGGATCAGAGCAAGGTAGATGCCCACCAAGGTCCAATCCAGATTCTGTAGTATGCCCTTCTGCTCTCTCATGCTTCAACGTTTGCTTACAGGTTTTCGGACGGTGGAGTCACGCTTCACAACCGTTGCGGCTGTATCGCGCACCACCGGTTTCTTTTCTTTCACCTCGGGGAGGATGACGGCTGAACGCATCCGCTCCCGGATCTCGGGTCGGCTGATGGAATCCGTCAGATACTGCTCCACCATCAGCGAAGCGATGGGAGCGGCATAACTGCCACCCCAACCTGCGTTCTCGACCGTGACTGCTATTGCGATCTTCGGATTGTCTTTGGGAGCGAAAGCCACGAATACCGAGTGGTCCTTGCCATGCGGATTCTGTGCCGTCCCTGTCTTTCCGCACATGACGATTCCCTTGATCTTGGAAGTCGCAGCAGTTCCATGGTCGACCACGCCTTCCATTCCATCGATGATGGGCGGAAAATGCTGCGCATCGATACCGAGGCTGTGCTTGACTTTGAATCGTTCGGGTAGGTAGTGTTTAGCACCGATGGCTTTGACTACGTGGGGCGTATAATACCAGCCGCGATTGGCCACCGCAGCGAGGATGTTGGCATTCTGCAACGGAGTGATTCCCAACTCACCCTGGCCGATACCAAGAGAGATGATCGTGGAAGACTTCCAAGAACCTTTACCGAAATACTTGTTGTAGTATTCGACTGTCGGCACGGACCCCTTCAGCACGTTGGGCAGATCGGAATCGAGTTTGACACCGATACCGAATTTGGCGATACGCTCTCTCCAATCAAGAAAGGAAATTTCGGTAGAAGGAAAACGCTTGCTGTCGATGACCGAACGGAAAACGTAACTGTAATAGCTGTTGCACGACTGCGTGATGGATTCTTTCAGATCGAGCGGCGATGGGTGCGGGTGACATTTGGGCTTTCCTCCCATCGGCGGATATCCTCTCGAGCATGGATAACGCGTGGAGGGAAAGAGCAACTGTTCCTGACACGCTATCAAGGCCATGACCACTTTGAACGTGGAGCCCGGAGGATATAGCGCCATCTGCGACCGGTTGAACAATGGCTTGTATGGATCCACCAGCATGCGAGCATAATTCTTCGTACGGCTGCGGCCGACCAGCAGATTGGGATCGTAGGATGGTGCGCTAACCATGCACAAGATTTCACCTGTAGCAGGCTCAATCGCCACGGCACTTCCTACTTTGCCTGCCAGCAATTCCTCTCCCAAGCGTTGTAACTCCGCGTCGATCGTGAGCGTGAGATTCTCGCCGGCGATGGCTGCAGTGTCGTATTGACCGTTTTGGAAACTGCCTTTTTCCCGATTGAATACATCGACCATCATGACCCGTACACCACGTCGACCTCTCAGATACGTCTCATAGGATTGCTCGACACCGCTTTTGCCGATATAATCACCTTCCTTGTAGTAAGGGTCTTTTCGGG
>JBJTRB010000035.1:0-2720 GCA_046075925.1 Bacteroidota bacterium
GAGATCCTGAAGGATGCTGGCAAGAGTCCCACGATCATCGTGGATCAGGGATATGCCGAATTCCTCTTCCTGTTGCTCTCCAGATTGGTCGAAGAAGTGTGAGCCCTGGCTCACTCGCCATCAAGAGCAACGGGTGTGATGCCCATGTTGTAGAAGATGAAGCTGTAGATGTCCGCTTGCTCTTCAATCACTTTGGAAGTGGGTTTGCCCGCTCCATGTCCTGCGCGGACATCGATACGGATGAGAGCCGGATTTTTTCCAGAGGTTTTTTCCTGCAAGGTGGCAGCGAATTTGAACGAGTGTGCCGGAACCACCCGGTCGTCGTGATCAGCAGTCGTAATCAGTGTGGCCGGATAATCCACTCCATCCTTCAGGTTGTGAAGCGGGGAGTAGGTGTAGAGGTTGTCGAATGCTGCTTTACTCTGCTCGCTTGAACCATACTCGACCACCCATCCCCAGCCTACGGTGAACTTGTGGAAACGCAACATGTCAAGCACTCCCACTTGCGGAATGGCCACCTTGTACAGGTTCGGCTCTTGAGCCAGGCACGCTCCGACCAGCAGACCGCCGTTCGAACCACCCTGGATGGCGAGGTAGTCGGGCGAAGTATAGTTTTCTTTCACCAGGTATTTCGCCGCTCCGATGAAGTCGTCGAATACGTTCTGCTTTTTCTCCAACATGCCCGCTTTGTGCCAGTCTTCGCCGAATTCACCGCCGCCGCGGAGGTTCACTACCACCAGAATACCGCCGTTCTGCAGCCAGACCAACCTTGATGCACTGAACGAAGGCGTCTGACTGATGTTGAATCCGCCGTAACCATACACCAGCGTGGGATTCTTGCCATTGCGCTGCATTCCTTTCTTGTAGACAACGAACATAGGGACTTTCGTTCCGTCTTTGCTGGGGAAAAACACCTGATCCACTTGATAGCTGTCCGCATCGAAACGCAGACTCGGTTTCTGCCACACTTCACTACTCCCTTTGGCTAGATCATACCGGAAGATGGTCGGAGGATAATTGAACGAAGTGAAGGAGTAGAAAAATTCCCGATCGTCCGAATTGCCACCTATCCCACTGGCAGTACCTAATCCGGGAAGGGCGATTTCTTTTTCCATTTTCCCTTCCAACGAATACTGGTAGTTGCGGGTAGTGGCATTGTCCAGGTAGGTGACGAAAAGTTTCCCGCCTCCGGTAGCAGCCGACTTCAGTAGCTGCGGTGCTTCCGGAAGAATCGTCTTCCAGTTAGTTTCGTCCGCATGCATCGGGTCCACCAGAACGATGCGCTGATTGGACGCATGCAAATCGGTTTGCATCAGCAGTCGGTCGCCGATGTTGTTCAATACGTCTGCATTGGCATCGAATCCGGGAAAAACAAGTTTGAAAGAGGCGTCTTTTGCAAAAAGGTCTTTCGACCATATTTCGTTTCCGCTGGTTCCGGATGAGATGTTGATGATCAGGAAACGTTCGTCCTCTGTTGTCTGCGCTCCGAAGTAACGATTAGGGTGCTCCGTATCCTGATAGACCAGTTGATCAGCTGATTGAGGCGTGCCCAACGCATGATAATACACTTTGTGAAATTCATTTTTCGCTGAATAGGCACGTCCGTCTTTCGGCGCATCGTAACGGCTGTAATAGAACCCGTTTCCACTCCATGCAGCTCCGCTGAATTTCACCCACTCTAATTTATCTTCCAGTTGTTTTTTGGTCGCCACTTCCATCACCAGGATGTCTTGCCAATCACTTCCGGCCTTTGCTACGGAATAAGCCATGTACCGATGGTCCTTCGAAGCACCCAATAAGGAAACCGCTGCGGTACCATCCTTCAACAGCGTGTTCGGATCGATGAACACTTCCGGCGTGCCTTGCAGTCCCTTCTGGATGTAGATCACAGCCTGATTCTGTAGTCCGTCGTTTTTGGTGAAGAAATAATAATCACCCACGCGGAAAGGTGCGCCATACCGGGCATAGTTGAAAATCTGTGTCAGTCGGTTCTTTATTTTTTCACGAAATGGAATACGGGAAAGATAATCGAAGGTCGTTTTGTTTTCGGCAGCAACCCACTCGGCTACGTTAGCAGCGGTATCATACTCCAACCACCTGTAAGGATCCGACACTTTTTTTCCGAAGTAATCGTCAATCACATCGTATTTAGCCGTTGTAGGATAAGTGATTCCGTTTTTTGTGAAGGATTGTCCGGTTGCAGACATACAGCAGACCAGCAAAAAGAAGACGAGCGAACGTAAATTCATGATTCAGGATAGTTTGGATAAAAATAATCAATCCCTCGATTGGTACCGACATGTTATCTTAGCGACATGCAGTACCGCTCCTTCGATCCGTTCCAGCAGCATTTGATGGCTGAATTCCCGATAGATGACCGGCTTGACATTCTTGCATTGCAAAAAGGCGTGGCTGTTTGGAAATCCTGCAAGCTCGATCAGCGCATCGCCTACTTTGAGCGACTGGCCGATCTTCTTGAATCGGAATGCGAGGCATCAGCACGACTCATCACTGCTGAAATGGGCAAGCCTATTGTGGAAGCAAGACAGGAGCTGATGAAAAGCACCGCTGCGATCAGGCAACTGAATCGTATGGCACCAGCGATTTTGATGGATCGCTTGGTCGCCACTGAGGCAAGAACTTCTTTCGTCCGACCCGAACCTTTCGGACTTCTGTTGGCCGTCATGCCTTGGAACTTTCCGATCTGGCAGGTACTTCGG
>JBJTRB010000036.1:0-5358 GCA_046075925.1 Bacteroidota bacterium
GACGTGGTGAAGCTGGCCGTGGTTTGTCCACCAGGCGACCACAAGTAGGTACTGATCGTGTTGCCTGTCGATGCGGTAGCCGTAGCGGATACCGTTGCACTAGGCTGAGCACAGGTAATGACGTTTGAAGAGGAAGCAGACACCGTCGGGGTGCTTCCTTCAGCTGTGACTGTGGTAGTTGCAGAATTAGTACAACCATTTCCTAATTGTGTGACAACGACAGAATATGTTCCAGGTGTGCCGGTATTGAAATTGGCAGAGTTGTTACCGTTGTTCCACAGATAAGAAACGGACTGACCAGGGCAAGCGATTACCTGCGCACTAACTGATGGAGAAGAATTGCTACAGGTTATCGGACCGGAGTTGGATGCAGTGACCGTTGGTCGACAGGTATCAATTGACAATACAGTGGAACCGCTGTTCGTACATCCGTTATTTATCTGCGTGACTGTCACAGAATAGGTTCCAGGAGTCGAGGTTGAGAAAAACGGAGCAACCGAACCGTTGCTCCACAAATAATAGACAGACTCGCCTGAGCAGGCAGTCACATTCGCACTCACCACCGGCAGCGGGTTGTTACACTTGATAGGGCCACCATTGAAAACAATGACAGCAGGCTTGCAGGTATCAACAGGTGCAAAGCAATCACTTGATGCCGTACAGCCGTTCGATTGGGTAACCGTCACAGAATAAGTCGAGCCATCCGAGACGGTGATGGAAGGAGTCGTTTGTCCTCCTGGGGACCAACTGTAGGAGACGATGGTGGAACCTGAGGCAGGAGTTGCACTGGCAGTGATCTGAGCAGTGGTATTGATACAGGTAATAGAACCGGAAGCCGAACAACTGATAGTGGGAACAGAAAAATCACTTGCAACAGTCACTGAGCCCGATGCAGTACAACCATTCGGTGCCTGGCTGACCGTAACAGAATACACACCGGCCGAACTGGTAGAAATACTGGAAGTGGTGAACCCATTGCTCCAAGAGTAAGAAAGAGTCTGACCTGAACATGCTGTGGCATTCGCCTGGACAAGCACAGAAGAGTTAGAGCAATTGATAGGACCGTTTTGCGTCGGCGCCACGACCGGCTTGCAGGTATCGACCACTGCGGAGCAGCTGCTTGAAGCCGTGCATCCATTGGTTTGAGTCACAGTTACCGTATAGGTATCACCATCGTATACTCCGATACTGTTGGTGGTGAATCCACCCGGGCTCCAGTTATAAGAAACGATTCCATTCGAAGCAGCCGGATTCGCATTGGCAGTGAGTATGGCTACCGGATTGATGCAATTTATGGTTCCGCTTACGGAACAATTCACAGAAGGACTTGCCGTATCCGCCGCTACGACCGTAGAGGAAGTGAATGTACAGCCGTTGCTCTGTGTCACCGTCACTGAGAAAGCGCCTGCTATCGAGGTCGATGTGATTGCAGTCGTAGCCCCATTGCTCCACAAGTAGGAAACGATCGAATTGCCTGAGCAGGCTGTTGCATTGGCCGAAAGCGTCACCATAGTATTCGTACAGGTGATCGGTCCGCTGTTGGAAGCCGAAACGATCGGAGTGCAGACATCGGATATGACCGTGGTAGAAGCACTTGATGTACAGCCATTGCTTTGTGTAACCGTCAACGTGTATGTACCAGATGTGGTAACGGAAGCAGAGGTTGTTGTTGCACCGTTGCTCCACAAGTAGGAAACGATGGTATTTCCAGCGCAAGCGGATGCAATTGCCGAAAGCGTCACTGAAGTATTCGTACAGGTGATGGGTCCGCTGTTGGAGACTGAAACCGTCGGAGTACATACATTCGAACCCACAGTGGTCGATGCGCTGGATGTACAGCCGTTGCTCTGGGTCACCGTCACCGTATAGGTGCCAGGCGTGGAAGTGGTAGTCGAAGATGTGGTGGCGCCATTACTCCAGAGATAGGAAGTGATCGTGTTGGAGCCGGAAGGAGTAGCGACCACAGACAATGTGGAAGTAGGTGTATTGCAAGTGATGTCATTGGAAGAAGAGGCGGTAAGTGTGGGGGTGCCACGATCGGATGTTACAACTACACTGTCTGTCACCGTGCACTGCAGTGGCGGAGCATTGGAGACACTCAGCACATAAATTCCGGCTGAGTCGACAACCGGCGTCAACGTGTTAGCACCGGAAACGATATGACCGCCCGACCCGGGAACAACAGACCACTGCACTACCCCGTAAGGAGTATAGGTACTTCCGTATAGCGTCGCAGTGGTTTTCGAACACGTAATTGATTTATCCGGACCAGCGTTTGCGTTAATGATGTTACCTAGGGTATAAGGTCCTGCAAAATCCCTCGCATCAGCATCGAACAGAGCAGAAGAGCGTGTCTTGACCACCATGAATGCATTCGGTGTGGCGCAATCGATTCCTCCCACGATACCTTCTAAGCCGAATTTCGTCAGGTTCATACTGAATTCAGTGAACTTCAGACATGGAATACTGTCTGAATACGGGTTGTTCGATGGATATCCGATAGTTCCCCAAGGGGTCGCCGGTATCTTACAACCGGAAACGACGACATTGTTGGTACGAGAAAAGAAGATGCAGGAAGGCTGAATTCCTCTTGGACGGATTTCAGCATATCCGTATCCCGAAGTGTTTGATCCTGCAGTGAACACTCCCGTAAACTCGAAGGGTCGTTTTGATTTGGTGTTGAAATCGGAAAAACCGGTGATACCCGGTCCGAGCTGGGATGGATTCACCCAAACACGAACACTGACGACAGGCGAAGTTGCGCCTAGCGCATAATTGATGGAAAAGATAGCATCCCCCACTTCGGTGGCTTTAGCCAAGGAATCGAAATAATACCGCGTGTGACCACCGGTGAGTGAAGGACCGGAATTTGTCACCGATCCAAGAGAAGCATCCATGGCGGGTTTTGAACGGAAGAACTCGAAATCGATGTAATTGTCACCATCCGGATTGAAGGTGGTCATGAAACCATATCCCCAGATATCACGACCCACAATGGTATCGATCGTGTCAGCCAACGGAGTGAACGGATTCAATACAACGGTGGTATCGGCATATTCACGGCGGAAGTGAGCACCCAAATCGATGATGTCGAATTTATAAGAAAGAGCACCTTGCGCGACTGACCAGGCTGTGAGCGGATTATCACCGTTACGAGCAGTACCGAAAACGGAACTATCCGATGTGCCAGTTCCGGAGAAATTATCTCTGGCAGCAACGGCGTCATAGAAAACATTGTATCCCGTAGCGGTAGGTCTGGGCGTCGCGATAGGCACGGACATACGCTGCTCATAGCGAAGATTGCGTGCAGCGGGAGTTGCTGCCGACTGTAGGATCGACTTGAATGCCGCAGCACTGATTTGAAGTGGTGGCATGGCCGAAGCCGCAGTCGTACCGATCACACCGGTTCCAAGTCCGGGTGAAACGAACCAATCATCCGAGCCGGAGAAAATCGTATTGGCGCTCAGATTGCCATCCATTTCAAAGTTGAGTGGCAGGCCGATGGTATCGCATACAGCATAGGACTGTGCAGACGCCTCCTGCAGAAAAACTCCTGACAGTAGATAAAAAAAGAAAACGATAAATACGGAATGGCGCGATGCTTCCCGGTAGTTCGATTTCTGTTTGAAGTAATGTATTGGATTCATGCCTTGATGGTGAATTACGTTGTCGAATGGACGCACAGTGTCCAGACCCGTTGACCAGAGCGGTTTTGGGCCAACCACTATAATAACCAAAAAAGGCGAATACGCCCAATAAACTGGCTCCGATTCAAAGACGAAATTGACCAAGCATCGAAAATGCTTGGCGAACAATCCCGATTACGGGGTGATAAAACCCTCCATCAGTTGCGTGATACACGCCATGTGAGCCGCGTTCAGACAGTGTCGGCGCTGTAACCGTACACCGCAGGATTCTTCCCTCCCATCGGACGGACGTAACTGGAGAGCTGACCGCGGTGATGAATGATATCGAAAAAGAAGAACCACATCATGTTCATACGCGGAATGGTGATGAATGACTTACCCTCTATCTTCAATTCAACCATGCCCTGCTCCCACTGCTGATCATTCACCTTAGCCAATGCTTCCACCAACTCACTTGCATGTTTCGCATAGCGTGCGGCTGCATCCTGGGGAGAATCGAATCGGTAAGTCAATGTTTCGTCACACACATCATTCAAGAGAATCGTTTTCAAGTCGACCATGTGACCCAACAAATGTTCGACGATTTCATAAGCACTGCGATTGACTTCGTGTGGTCGATAATCCAAACGATTGGATGGTAATGCTTCTATCAATGCACAGGTTGCAGCTAATTCATTGTTAACGCAGCCGGTAAAGAATTGAATATTCGTCATAAGGGTTTAAATAAAGAGTGGTGATTGTGACCTGATTAAGTGTAATTATTTCTAAAAATAGGGTTTAAAGGATAATTTCAAATAAATCGAATTCAGACGTAAAATTGAATCAAGAATAAAATTGTTGTCAATTCGCGAAATTTTGATCAATTTGAGTTCCTGAATGGGGGTCATACCCCATGAACTGGAGAAATTATTTACTGACGAAGCTTAGTAAATACCATTTTCATGCGATACGAAAAACCTCGTTTTGCTTCGCATATTGATGGAATTAATCGCCTCTCATTATAACACTGAGCCGATCATCCGTCGCTGGCAACCATGAATAACACCAACCCAAAAAGCGGACTGGAAGCACTGCTCGAGCAACCGATCAGTGTGCTGTTTGGCGGTAAAGAAAGTGCGCTTTGCTATCTCGTCGATGATAAGTTGGAGAGCATTCAGACCAGTAAAACGGTAAATCAACTGCTGGGTATTCAATTCGGCAGGCTGAGCGATTATCATGGCATTATCGCGATCGAGGATTTGAAGCGATTGCAACGCTTTCAACGAAACGCTTTCATCAACTGCGAAGATTACGATTGCAATTATCACATCGATAAGCCGGACGGATCTGCAGTGTGGTTGCAAGAAAAAGGGAAAGTCCTGTTGGATCCGTCAGGCCGTTTCAGCGGGTTGCTTTGTCAATTGACGGATATCACCGAGCGAAAGTCATTAGAAGACGACTTGCGATCAGCAATGGAAATGGCCCGTTTCCCAATGGAAAATCCATACCCGGTTTTCAGAGTAAAGGAGTGTGGTCAGTTGCTCTTCGCCAACAGCCCTGCTGTACGCCTATTGGAAAAACTCCAACTCACCGACGGGATCATTCAGGAGCCTGTTTTCCGGAATCACTTGGCTACGGCTATCGAACAGAAAAAATCTTTCCGGTACAGTTTCGTCATGAATGAGGAGCAGACCTACTCCATCTTCATCGCTCCTGCAATCGCTGAAAATTA
>JBJTRB010000037.1:0-7371 GCA_046075925.1 Bacteroidota bacterium
CTGGAGTTTGGAAAAGAAGTTTATCAGAATTTCCGTTAAGTATAGTTGAAGTAAGTAATTCACAAAACATATCACTTTATCCAAACCCTTTTTCAACCGAGACAACTTTATGGACAGATAAGCGGCTAAACAACGCAACGCTCATAGTTGACAACATTTTTGGACAGACAGTTGCACAAATAATAAACATCAACGGTCAGACAGTCACTTTGCACCGAGACAATTTACCAAACGGACTTTATTTCGTTCGGCTGACACAAAACAATAAAATAATTGCGACAAACAAATTGGTAATCGCGGACTGACAAGAAAGCACTGCCCACAACAGCGGTTTTGCGTCATGCGGGGTGTCGGTGGTAAATTCAAGTACAGTTTTTCAATTTAACTTTAGTGCTGGGTTGACAGTTTTGTGCCCTGAAATCCCGCACGAACGCAAAGCCGCAAACTGTTAGCGGACAATGTCGCTTTACATCCCGTCCGCAATTTATTGCCGGTGGACAGCTCTTTAGAATTTTTTAGAAATGAATTTATTGTAGATCCTTTGGAACCAAAACCGGTGGAAATTTTCAGATACCCATCGTCCTCTAACAGCGCCTTGCCAACATGGCTTGAAAGGGCGCAATGCACGTTTGGTGGTTTTTAACTTTGTGCATAGTGCCTGGATACTTTGTTACTTTTGATTCACAAACTCCTCCACCCATGAAAACAAAACTCTTCCTTCTGATCACCGCAATCGTGTTCGCTGTGTCATGCAACAACGACGATGAGACGACGCCGTCGCTCACCAACGAGCAGCGAGTGGCTGCGGCATTGGATGTCTTCGTCGCCGACCTGAAGGCTACTCCGCCTACGTCGGCCGATATTTCCAACCGCGTGCGTCAATACCTGAACTCCCAGCCATCCTACTTTTTCGGATCCACCGTCACACTGCTCGATTCGGATGAGCAGGCGACGGACAGTCCGTATTGGTACCGCTCGGGCGACAGCTTGTTGAGCTCTGACCTGATGGATTCGGCCTATCACATCAACGCTCAACTCTGGTTGAGGCAGCCCATCGACAGCGGCTTTGCGATTTGGACCGATCCCTACTTCGATGCGGGCGGAGGAAACATCAACATGAAAACCCGCTCCGTGCCGGTGATCGTGAACGGCCGCATCATCGCTGTTGCTACCACGGACCTCGCCTTGTAAGGGCGATCGCGTGTTGTCCAAACATCAACAGCATCACCTAACCTAGATGCAATCCAGACGACTTTTGACTAACTTGCTATTGAACAGTACTCCGTCAAAAGTGCGTCACCTCGTAATTTTCTTTTTGTTGTTTCAGTCGATCACGGCTTTTTCGCAGGTCACCTTCATCGGATTCGATCGAAACACCTGTGTCCAGCCGATGACCAATACTTACACGTTCACCAATTATTCCGTCGGTGGCGGAGGTTCCGGAACGGTTTACGGCTACACCGTGTACAGAAACGGCGCAGCGGTGTTTAGCGCCAGTGGTAACATGGGCGACGGCAAATCGTGTATCGATCTTGTTTTCCTCAACGATTCCGTCGGCTTTCTTGTCTACTACAGCGGAAATACGTCCAACCGGGTGTTAAGGACAAGCGACTTCGGTCAGTCCTGGAACGACGTGGGTGGCGGCGCACCGAACTATTTCGGTTTGTATGTAGCCACGTCGCACATCGCCTACCTAGTGACGCAATGGAACACGCCGCCTCAGCTTTACGTGTGCCGCTGCAGCGACGTGCCGACTGCCGTCAACGCTACTTTCATTTACGATACGTCGGTGAACGCCGGTCTTTTCGCAACCGATACGCTAAGCGAAGCCGATCACTGCGGACAGGATTCGCTCTTGATACAGGTTCGAAATGGTGCGGATACGATCAGCTATCACATCGCGTTCGTGCAGAGCACTACCGGCGTGTCCGATTTTAATTCGGTCGCTTCAAACGCTCTCACCGTTTACCCCAATCCTGCCCGCGACTATTTGCGGCATTCGTCACCGGATCTAATCATCCAACAGGCATCACTACTGGATGCGCAGGGACGCACGGCAAAGCGCTACGATCAAGAAAGCACCTCATCCGATCGTTACCCCGTCGCTGGATTACCTCCTGGTAGTTATCTGCTGGAAGCGATTACACAGTCGACTACCTACCGAGTGCGTGTGCTGGTTATTCAGTAGCAACTGCTTGAGTAGATAGGAAAGCCGTAAACAAGCATCGTCGTTCAGAACGGATCTTCGCTCAGGTATAGCTCTTTCGCACCGGGTCGTGTCGCTATCGGCATACGGATGGAAGTACATTCCTTGAAACGGATCACGCGGCCTTGCTCCAGGTCGAATTTCATCCCGATGTAATTTCCCGTATGATCGCCGACAAAAACGAACGACCGGCTTGAGCAGCCATTGCAACCGCTGTTCTGACAGCGTGCTGCAAACGCATGAAAGAACCGGTCTTTTTTCCGTTCGCAATACGCAAACAACTCCACCAGCTGATCAAAGCATGTTTCCCGATCGGTATTATTACACAGGTGCGCGTCAGCAAGGAATCCGTTTACGATGTCGGCATCCATGGTACAGATCGCGCCTACGAGTTGCTCTAATGAATTACCGTAACGCAGATACGTGTGCATTTTCGGTTGCAAGTGAAAAGTAGAAACAGGGTTTTTCATGTTCGATATGATTAGTATAATTGGTTTTAAGGATTTCGTTTGAACATCAGTTCATTTCGAAGGGTCTCGCACCGAAGATTTTGTCCAGTGTCAGTCCGGGCAGATTGTTTCCATACACCACGGTCATGATGGGACTGAATACGTCGTCGACAAGCCGTAAAAACGCCGAGAACTGTTCCATCTGATGCGGGATGGAGCGTTTCAGAAAACCATTATCATTTTGTTCCATCCGTAAATGAAGGATGCCTTTGTTCGCATCGAGCAGTAGATGGATCCCCGTCAGTCGCCCCTCGAAGGAGTCGATCAGATCGTTCACTTTTGCAAAACGATGAGTATCAATCACCATGGGAAGAGCGATGTCAGCGAGCAAGTCGTTCGTTTTGAAATTCAAGAACACCGTAATGAGCGCTCTGCAGGAGGGAAGGTCGTAATCGAAGCGATAGGATTTTTCCTGTCCTGTTTCACGCATGAGATAGTAAACGCGTTTTTCTGCAAGCCAGTCACCGAGCCAGTCCGAATGCTTTCTGTTCAGCGATTCCTGATTGGCGGTTTCACGGGTTTGTTTCACATGGCGGTAGTAGGCAAACGATGCGATGCCGATCACATAGAGGGTGGCGAAAATCATGTCAGTAGAAGGATGAAATAAAAAAACAGTTCGTATCCGTATCGGATCAGCGTAGCATGCTCGCTGATCGAAGTCGAGGGTATTGCCAGTCACGCAGCTGCGGTGCGCGCAGCAGATGAAGGGTCAAACAAATAGGGAAGAGGGTTGCTGTAAGAGCAGCGTCCGGAAGCGTACCGACAAGCAGCAGCCATAAACGTTCGATGCACTTACAGGCGATAAATATAGAAGCGACTTTGTAGCATTCGACCGAAACCTCCGGATTAAGTTTTCAACGTCACCTTTTTTCGGGAAAAACATAGGTGTTGAAAACCTGAAATGAATTCGGGCACTTTGGAATTTTCCAATGGAATCGACTATTAACTTGAATAATAGTCGAAATTTTCTGATAGCCCATTTCCCGGAAGAAAATAATCCGTATCGCATTCTTTAATACGATACTTTTTGAAAAACCCCGTGCCTCAACGATTCGACTGCTTCAATCCTGCAGGGTCAGTTCGTATTATTTCTTCTTAAGACTTCCGAAAGGATTGTTGTAAAACGAGGTCTCTTTTTTAACGATTTTATAAATACGCTTCATTTAAAATCACATTTGCACTTTGACTATATGGGGGTCGTCGACAGACGGATAACTGAAAAATAATGAGTTGTTTTTATCGGTATAGTAGTAGAATGGTCATCCACCGGTGGATTTGTGCGATGATTAAAGTCATTTCGCAAAAATAATGGACGGAGTACTATTGTAGCACATTGTTATTCAAAGTGAATGATACTGTATTATATAAACAAACCATGAGAATCTTGTCCACCTTATTATTCATTGCTGCGGTCAGTGCACAGGTGCTTGCACAATCCAACATCCAACCACCCGCTGCCGGCAAATCGGTTGTCTACTTTGTACGCACCTCCAGCATCGGCATGGCGATCAATTTCACTTACCTCGATAGCGCTAAGTTGATCGGACGATTCGCTGGTCCTGCGTATACCCGATACGAATGCGAACCAGGTCATCACCTTTTCTGGGCGCGTTCCGAGAATCGCGACTATGTGGAAGCTGAATTGGCTCCGGACCAGACCTACTTTATTCAGGCTAACGTCGTGATGGGGGCCATCAAAGCGCAAGTCGATTTGGTGCCGGTCAATCCGGCTACCGACCAGAAGGAGATTCAACGCATTTTCAAATTGATGGATAAGCAGGAGCCGAAACACTTCACTGAATCGCAATTAGAATCTGACAGCAAAGAATTGGCTCCGATCATCGAGCGCGGTTTGAAGACCTATGAGGAGGAGCAGCAGCGCGGAGTGCAACACGATGTTCTTCCGGCTGCATGGTCGTTTAATAAGTGATTGAAAATTATGACTGGAAATGTATTGTGAGTCATTACGAGAGGCAGACACAAGGATTCATTGTTGGTAAAAACGCCCTGACTTTTTGTTTAGACGGTTTTGGAGAGGGTTTAAAGGCGGATATTGCGGCTGAAAATCATCCATGACCATGAGAAAAATTTTAATCCTTTCAGCCGTATTGGCAATTTCGACGTATTCGTGTAAAAAAGACGACAAGACGGATATCGATGCCGCTTCCAGTAATGTGATTTGTGCCGGCTATGTAGAGGGTAACGTTTCATCTGCAGCGTTATGGACCGGCTCGAATCTTACACGTCTTCCGGGCGGTCAAGCGAATGCTAATTCAGTATTCGTGTATGGTAATGATGTGTATGTATGCGGAGAAGATTACGTTTCGTTTCCGACTGCCGCATGTGTTTGGAAAAACGGTTCACGCACGATTTTAACGTCCGATGCTACAGCAGAGGCTATTTGTGTTGCGAATGGAGTCGACTATGTAGCCGGGGTATTGCATGACACCTTGCCGTATGTTGCTATCGGTGGCAATATCATTCCACTGGAAATGCCGTCCTCTACATTTTACTATTCGCAGTATGTCGAGGACATTACTGTTACGAATGGAGACTATGTTGTTGTGGGCCAAGTGGAAACCAGGCCCGCTTTTTGGGTCAATGGCAGTCTTGGATTTTTACCTCCCACAGGAGTTGCAGGTATGGCAACAGGTGCTACCAAAGGGTCATCGGGTATATTCATTTCCGGATATCGTTTCAATAGTGCTGCTGGTGCATATATGGCAGTATATTGGTTGAATGGCATTGAATATACATTGACAAGCGGAGCCACCAGTTCTTATGCCAGTGGTATTGCTGTGTCTGGAACGGATGTGTATGTTTCAGGATACATGCGTGATCCATCAGCCCCTGAACTAAGAGCTGTCTATTGGAAAAACGGGGTAGTCAATTACCTCACCAGCGGTCAGACGGAAGCACGTGCAAAAGCTATCGCTGTGAAAGGATCGGATGTGTATGTGAGCGGATTTGAAAGTGATGCTTCGGACTATTATATTCCTAAGTACTGGAAAAACGGAGTAGCAGTCACATTATCCAGTGCAAGTGGAGAAGACGCTGAAGCAAGTGATATCGCCATCAAGTGATTTCTCCTCCAAAGTTGGTCCAGGTAGGGAGCATACTACCGATATGATTTCATTTCAGTTCATCGACTCACCACCACCTTACCGGTCATTGCTTTGCCCGAAAGCGTGCGTGTCGTGATGAAGTAGAGACCTTCTTCCAGGTAATAAACGTCCATTGTTGTATTGGTTGACGAGTTGGTGCTTTCCATCAGACGGACGAGTCGGCCGGAAGAATCGTACACCTCAATCGCTTTGATCGATTCTCCAGGAGTTAAATTGGTTATTTCAACATGATCGGAAGCAGGACTCGGGAAAATCCGGATGCCATTGTCGGTAATCGGCCCGGAGATGCCGGCGGAAATCAGTGTATCAAAAGAAAGGTTGTCGATGTAGAGCGCGGAGTTGCCTTGCGCTCCGGCGCCTTCGATGTTACATGCCATGATGGTGATCCGTGCGCTGTCAGCTACCACATACGGATAAAGCGGTAAAACGAAAGGCGTCCAGTTGGCCACGGTCGAGTCGACTGTGAAATGACTACTCGATATTTCATTGCCTTGATAGGATAAATAAATATTGATGCTCATGGTGTCGTTGTTCGAGCACATGAATTTGAAATAGCCGCACAAGGAATTCGGATGACCGGTTATCGCGAATAACGGCTGATCGGTGCCATCCAGTCGCGTGGTCGATGCGATGCCGAAAGCGCTGAAGGACGGGAACAACGACGGGTCGTTTTCCAAGCGCATGGAATAACTGCCGACCGAAGCAGGGAAGTGGTCGGTGGAAAGGCTCACCGGGCAATACGCAGCGGACGTATCGAACAGATTGGTCGAATGCCAGAAGTCTGCCTCGTTGCAGTTTCCCGCGGCCGACCAGTTTTCGAAGCCATTGTTGGGAATCTGAGCGCTGAGCACGATGGAGTTCAAAAGGAGGAAATAGGGTAGAAGTACTGGCTTTTTCATAGCGGTTCGGGTCTGAAGATGTTATCTTGACCAAGGTAGTCGGACGACCAGGCACAATAGCTGACAACCGTCAACTTCAACAATGAGTCAAATCAGCTTTCGAAGCAGGTTTGTAAAGCCGTTTTTTAAGCGATATTCGATATCTCGATCGATGCTGTTTGGATTCTTGTGGAACGGGTAGTCTCGCCGTCATCAACGGGCATCCATGAAAAAATGGCCGGATCCGATTATGGCTTAGTGTAAATTTTACACTAACTTTCAGCGAATCAACGGCAGTAGATAGCTTGTCATACTACTTCTCATGAATCTCCTCCGATCCGTCCTGTTTTTGTTATTTCTGTTCGCAAGCTGCCTCTTGGCAGAAGTGGCGATTGCAGCTCGGACGGAGCTACGCAAGACGGCAAACGGCTTTGAGTTGCTACGCGACGGACAGCCGTACAAGGTCAATGGAGTCGGCGGTCAGGTCAATCTCGATCTTGCTGTACGCATTGGCGCCAATTCCATCCGTACCTGGGGCATCGACGATGCTCAGCAGATACTTGATGAAGCACAGCAAAAAGGACTTACGGTCATGCTCGGATTCTGGTTGCAACACGAGCGTCATGGATTCGATTACAACGATACCGTTAAAG
>JBJTRB010000038.1:0-3909 GCA_046075925.1 Bacteroidota bacterium
TTTCAAAACGCTACCGTACACCGAAAGCATTCGACCCGACAGTTGGTCGAACTACGAATGATCCGGTAGCTGCGTTCCTAGAGCACCAGGAAGAACTTATTCCTAAAGTTGAGGCGCTTTCAAAACCGGAATTTGCTGTCAGGATAGTCAGCTCCCCGGTGTCAAGTCTGATCACCTTCCCTGCCGGCGACCTTGCAGCGATGCTGGCGGCTCATGAAGAAAGACATTTGAAGCAAGCCATTGCAGCAATTCATGCACTTCTTGATAAGGCTTAAAAACAATCAAGCCCCTTTAAGAGGGGCTTGACTGAACAACAAAACCTAACAACACAACTCAGGAAGCGGAAACTATACCCACACCAGCACAGAACCAAAGAGTGTTGCAGCCAAAAGTGCAACCAGATAGGTCAGCCAGGTGTGCAATGAGTTTCGTGTTTCCATGCTCACCTCTTTTCAATTTCCCTGCCACATCAGGCCTAACGACTGAAAAAAAGGTGTTAAGGATCCGTTAAAGTCCTCAATTTCAAGTATCCGTGCTTTAATTTTAAGGCAATGAAAAAAGGTAGATTCGGTGTCATCGTGGCGGCCATGAGTGCAGCCTTGGCCGGTATCATCCTGTTGCAGGCATATTGGATCCGGCACGACTTCCGGCTGAAAGAACAACAGTTCGAGCAATCCGTCAACCAAGCCATGCTCGCCGTCGTCAATCGGTTGGAAACGTCGGAAGCAGCAGATATGCTCCACCAAAAGGTGTTCAGTCTTTTCCCGGACTCACTTTCGGATTTGTCGACTTTCCAGCGGAGCGGCGACTCTTTGCTATCGCTTAAAAAAAACAGTACTGGCAGCACGACTGGCGAATCAGAAACTGCAGACCGTAGCAGCAGTGTCGGTCAAGCGAAAGAAATAGGAATTGAATCGCCAATGTCAGTCGGCAATAATTCCTATATCAGTGTGCGTAAAAGGAATGTGATTCGAGAGGACTCCACTTCCAGGCAAACCATACGTGCAGCGCAGATCACCAGGGTTTTCGGAGACTCCGCTGAAGTCATTCTAAGACTGGACGAAGAAAAGGTGAAGGCCCGTCTTTCGAAATTGAACTAAGTGATGCGCAAGATGGCCATTGAATACTCTGGCAACGATGAAGATGTTAGGAAGCGCCTGAATAACGCCCGCCTCGATTCCATCTTGCGGGTCGAACTGGACAATAAAGGCATTCACCGCGACTTCAACTTCGGTGTTTGGAATGAACCGACTCATGCACTCTTACTGACGAATTTGAATGAACCGGATTCCGGTTTACTCCGAAGCACTTTCAGGACCGCCTTGTTTCCCAACGACCTGGTATCAAGATCCGATTATCTGCTGTTGCAGTTTCCAGGTACTATCGTTTATCTGTTGGAGTCGATGTCTGTCATGCTGACGGCTTCCGCCCTTCTCACTTTCATCGTTGTGTTCGGATTCGGATTCACCATCACTTCGTTGTTGCGACAAAAGAAGCTGGCGGATATCAAATCGGACTTCATCAACAACATGACGCATGAATTCAAGACGCCGATTGCAACGATCTCGCTGGCTGTCGATTCGTTGCAAAACCCAAAGGTGAATGCCGACCCCGAAAAGAGCAGCTACTTCATGCAGATAATCCGTGAAGAAAACAGGCGCATGAACAGTCAGGTCGAGCGAGTACTTCAGATGGCTCAGATCGACAAGGGAGAACTCAAACTCAAACTGCAGGATGTCGACCTTCACCGACTGATCCAACATGCCATTGCTCAAATCCGGATTCAAGTGGATAACCGGCAAGGACAAATCCACACCCATCTCGAAGCGACGGATCCACATCTGACCGGAGACCCAGTGCATCTCTCCAATCTGGTGTTCAACCTGCTCGACAACGCCAACAAGTATTCGCTGGAAAATCCCAGCATCACCATTTCGACCAAATCGGACGACTACGGTATTTTTCTTTCCGTCAGCGACAAGGGAATCGGGATGAGCAAGGAGACGCAAAAAAGGATTTTCGAACCATTCTACAGGGTACCGACCGGTAATGTCCATGACATAAAAGGATTCGGACTCGGGCTGAGTTATGTGAACGCCATCCTTACCGGTCATCAAGGACATATACGAGTGAACAGTGAACCAGGGAAAGGAAGCACCTTCGAATGCTTCCTGCCACATCAAAGAAAAACCGCATGAATACTAACAAACCATCCATCCTTTTGGCTGAGGACGATCCTAACTTCGGAGCTGTTCTTAAGAATTATCTTGAGATAAACGATTACGACGTCACCCTTGCGCGAGACGGTTATGAAGGCTATGAAAAGTATACCAGCGGCAAATTCGACATCTGTATACTGGATGTCATGATGCCCAGAAAAGACGGATTCACATTGGCTCGTGAAATTCGCGAAAAGGACCCGGTACTTCCGATCATCTTTCTTACTGCGAAATCACTCAAGGAAGACATGCTTTCCGGATTCCAGGCCGGCGCCGACGACTACATTACCAAACCGTTTGACTCCGAAGTACTGCTGTACAAACTCAAAGCCATCCTGAAACGCAGCAGCGAAAAACGCATCGACCCCAACAAGAAGGTTTTCGAAATCGGTACGTTGATCTTCAATTACGATCATCGTATCGTACAACATGCAGATCAGAGTCAGAAGCTTTCACCTAAGGAGGCAGATCTGCTCCGATTACTTTGTTTATTCAAGAACGAGCTGCTGCCCAGGCAGAAAGCATTGAAAGAGATCTGGGGTGATGACAACTATTTCAATGCAAGAAGCATGGATGTCTTCATCACCAAACTGAGAAAATACCTGAAAGAGGATCCCAAGCTGGACATCATCAACATTCATGGAAAAGGATTCAGACTGGTCGACAACGCAATCGATTAAGAGGCTTCCTGCATTGAAGCTTGTTGCGTAGCTTTACAGAGCTAGTACCATCCGTCATGACCTTTTACCTATCCATCATCGCCTACATTTCCAGTGTCATCGTCAGCTTGGTGTTGATGATAACAGGAAAGGGGATGCCAATCGGCAAGTTCCGCTTGATGGCTGCCATTCACCTGATGTGCGGGATCACCTACCTGCTATCATTGGCATTGTCAAGTTTGCCTGCCTCAGAGCCGCACCTGAATCTTTTTTTCTTGTTCTACATCTGTTCCGGCACGTGCTTGGCTGGTCTGGTCTGGCGGACCGCAACTTCCCGACTTGAGAAAGCATATTTCTCCCTATTCGCGCTGACCTTTCCGCTCTTCCTCTTTTCGCCTTCCATGCTTGTCAACTTCCTTTTGACCACCCACTACTCCGATTCGATTGGAAAAAAATTCAGACTATCGGGCGAATATTATCTTGAACAACAGAACTCGTGGGCGAAAGACGGAAGCGACAAACTGTATAAGCTGGTATTGAAACGTGGCATTTTCCATCAGACGATTGCTCGCGATATCGATTTCGGCAGCAAAATAGACTCGATAAAAGTGATCCGCTTCGACCCAGAAGATACCACACGTGTGCGTGGCTATGTTTTCCGCGAAAGCTTTGTCGACTCAGGCATCGACAGTACAGACGTACAAGTTTCGATGAAAAAACCATCCAGAAACGTCATTGAAAGAAGATTATGATGCGAACCATGAAAACGCTGCTTACGACTATTTTCATACTTGCAACTTCTCTTCTGCACGGTCAGCTACCGGATACGGATATATTCGTTGCTGAAATTGAATGGAACGACGGCTCCCCAACAGTGAAAAAACCGGTCAACATGACCAAACGGCCCGGATACGACAATCAACCGTATTTCAATCACGATGGCAATGGATTCTATTTCACTGCCATCAATAAGGATACCACCCAGTCGGACATCTACGTGTCGGATTTCAAGAAACATACGATCCGGATTT
>JBJTRB010000039.1:0-3852 GCA_046075925.1 Bacteroidota bacterium
AGTACGCTCGCTGCATGCGCACTGATCATTTCAACCGGTAAACGGTCATTCCTTCTGCGCTGCAGGCCAGACTGGCGCCCGGAAGGTCCACGTCAGATCCGCTATCCCAAATAACAAGATACCGTACACCTGCATTTTTCAATTCACTCATTGATCCGTCCCTTCGATCGTCTACCTGACCGAAGTAGCGCTGACGGAATCGATCGGCAAGCAACAGTGAAGAAAAATAGCGGGGCCGTTCGTTTTCAGCAGTGAACCGCGAAGCAAACGGACCATCCAGGCAGTCCAAGGATGCCGACGCACGGAAAACGCGGAAGTCATCGCGGTAGGTTTCCGAAAGCGTTTTCCTGAAATGAAATGAATCGTACATCAATCGGTAAGCCGATACATCCTTATCATAAGAATAAAGGATCTCTTTCAAGGGTCTTTTGATAGCCAGCAGGACCATCACAGCAAAAGCAATCCGCATCCATCTGGAACCGGCTTGACTTCTACCCGCCATCGCCGCACCTACAAGCAACAAGAGGTAATTACACGCCCAGGAATACCGGGCATGGTAAAGGATAAACCCATATCCTATGTAGATGAGCAATACCGCCAGCATCGGATACAAGAAAATCGGATCCCTCCAAGATGGCGTTAAGCGGAATAAAAAAGAGAGTGACAACAACAGCAGGAACATCATTCCGGCTTGACGCTTGAAATCAAAATACCAGATCGAAAGAAAATTCCTTCGCGTATTCTGCAACCACCGCTGGAAATCGTCACGGATTCGAAAGGGCTTCAACTCCGACTGCGGCGCCGATTGCAAAGGCTCTTCCCAGGCCGACAAAGCGTGTTCGCCAGCAGGCGCAACGAGTCGGTCCTCGTACAGGATGGGCAACAACACGACTTCTCCAGGCTTGCTGATCACCTCGGTGGTAGAATTGTAGTTAGCCGCTTCACTGATGGTAAAGCGACCGTATTTGAAACTGATACAGGAAATCCAACCAGCGCAGATAACTACGAAAACAGCCAGACCGGAACCCAGGTTTTTCCATGTCGCTTCCGTCACGGTACGACGATGGTGGAAAAACGTAAATAAGGCAAACGACAGAAAGAATGGCAACCCGAAGGCTTTGGATAAATAGAGTAATCCGCCGAATAATCCGGCCTGCAGGGAGCGCCTCCTGTTGTTCCAGACCGGTCGATGTAAAAAGAAAAGGACCAGCCCCAGTAATCCTACTGTGAAAAGAAGATCCGCTGTAAGTGTCAGCATCGCTTGACAAATCAGCAACGGGATGGCGGCAAGCTTCAACCACTTGGAAACGGAATTTTGACCGATAGCCTTATCACACAACCTCGACCAGATCATGAGTCCAACAGCGCCGATGGACGTTTGCAGCAACTTGAATCCGATGATGGAGTTTTTGGTAAGCTGGAGGAACGGCATGAGCATCCACGAAAGCAACGGACTCCAATAACCGTTTACTCCCTCCAGCATCCGGCCTTCCAGCAAGTGCCGGGCTATTCCGATGTATTGGAAGGAGTCCGGATTGTTCACGTAAGGATACAGGAACGGCCAAATGGCAATCACAGCCAACACATAGGCCATGAGCAGGATCCGATCGAAGGATGTTTTCACTTGGACCGAAAATTACATCAAAATGATGAGGCAGGCAGGCCGTTTGATTTCCGTACCTTTGTGCCTTTAGAAAAAAGCCCTCGCTATGACTACAATGACCTCCGCACCTGCCGCATTCGGCATGGATGAAGCCCTCAAAATTCTTGGAATACATGCTGAAAACGCCGGAACGAGTACCGGAACGAAATGGACCGAATCGAAAGAGAGTCCTTCTATTTCGTCCTACTCTCCTGTCGACGGAAAACTCATCGCTTCCGTCCGCGAATCGTCCGCTGCGGAGTACGAGCAAATCATGCAAACCGCTTCAGAGGCTTACAAGACCTGGCGTATGATGCCGGCTCCCAAGCGGGGTGAAATCGTCCGTCAGATCGGCGAGGAACTTCGTAAGTACAAAGAGCCGCTCGGAAAACTTGTTTCCTATGAAATGGGGAAGAGTTACCAAGAGGGATTGGGCGAAGTACAAGAAATGATCGACATCTGTGATTTCGCGGTAGGACTTTCGCGACAGCTGTATGGACTGACCATGCACAGCGAACGACCAAGGCATCGCATGTATGAGCAGTGGCATCCGCTTGGCATCGTCGGCATCATTTCCGCTTTCAATTTCCCAGTAGCTGTTTGGAGCTGGAATGCGGCTATCGCTTGGGTGTGCGGTGATGTGTGCGTATGGAAGCCGAGCTCCAAAGTGCCGTTGTGCGCTGTCGCTTGCCAGAACATCATCAGCCGAGTCTTCAAAGCCAACAATGTACCGGAAGGTGTCAGCAGTCTGCTGGTTGGAAACCATGTCGGCGACAAGATGAATGCGGACCCTCGCGTTCCATTGATTTCGTTCACGGGCTCCACCCGCATCGGACGCCGTGTTGCCGGCGCCGTAGCACAACGCTTCGGCAGGACGATTCTTGAATTGGGGGGCAACAACGCCATCATCGTTTCCCAACATGCCGACTTGAACATGGTGCTTGTCGGAACGGTATTCGGTGCAGTAGGCACCGCCGGTCAACGTTGTACCACGACGCGTCGACTGATCGTTCACGAAAGCGTATACGACAAGACCATCAGTGTGCTCAAGAACGCATACGGCCAGTTGCGCATCGGCAATCCGCTCGATGCACAAAACCACGTCGGTCCGCTCATCGATAAAGGTGCTGTACAGCAGTACCTGGATGCCATCGAACATGCCAAAAAAGAAGGTGGAAAAATCCTGGTAGAAGGAGGCGTTTTATCGGGTGCAGGATATGAAAGCGGCTGCTACGTGAAGCCGTGCATCATCGAAGCCAACAACGACTTCAAGATCGTACAGGAAGAGACCTTCGCTCCTATCCTGTATGTGATGAAATATTCGTCCATCGACGAAGCCATCGCTCAGCAGAACAACGTTCCGCAAGGCCTGTCCTCCGCTTTGTTCACCAACAACATGCGCGAGATGGAACAGTTCCTTTCGCACGAAGGAAGCGACTGCGGTATCGCGAATGTGAACATCGGAACGAGCGGCGCTGAAATAGGTGGCGCATTCGGTGGTGAGAAAGAAACCGGTGGTGGTCGCGAATCAGGATCCGATTCATGGAAGGCTTACATGCGCCGCCAGACGAACACCATCAACTACTCGTCGACCTTACCGCTTGCTCAGGGCATCAAGTTCGACCTGTAAGCATCAATCGATCACCAGCTTCTTGCCTGTGCCGCTCTCCACGAGCCGCACGATGTAAACGCCTTTAGGCCATCCGGAAACATCGACGATAACGTCGTTGGTGTCCGAGTAAATGGATGCTACCAATTTACCATCGGCACCGTGAACAGCGACATGCTGTCTGACAGGAGCGTTGCTCCACGTCAGCTGCAGGTAGCCTCCGCTCAGCCTGACATTGAATGCCGGTACTTCCGTTACCGCACCGACAGAACTGGAGGAGCATGCATTCGGCGGATGATTAGCGGTCGTATCGAGCCCTTCGGAAAAAAACTGCAGCACCTGGGAAAATCGAAGTGCCGGATTATCGATACTGTGTCCATTGTCGAAACAGTCGTTTCCGTATTCGTAATTGGAAACGATTTCGGCCCGATATACGGGAGTTTGTGCTCCCATTGTGCTGAACATCCTGCGCACGCCTTCGCCTCCCCACGCATTCGGATAATTGTAAATGGGTTGGCAATAATTAGTGGGCGCGAAACATTCGAAAGAGATCCGCGAAAGCAGGCGACCGTAATCGTATTTGACAATCACGTCCGAACCT
>JBJTRB010000040.1:0-4271 GCA_046075925.1 Bacteroidota bacterium
GCCGAAAACTCGAATAGCGTGAACAGATCCTCGTTACGATTGATCTTCCTTACTGGCGGCTGATTATCGATGTCACTGAATTCGTATTCATAGGGATTCGTACTCAACTTATAATTCCGGAAGGCAAAGGTCTTCGCATAGTCTACCTTCTTGTTCATGGCCGGATCCGCAGCATCGCCATCGAACATCTCCTCACAGATGTCGATGCCTTCGGCCGACAAGGCGATGTCGTAGGAATCTGTTGCAGAGCACATGGCGAACAGATAACCGCCACCTGAAACGAAATCACGGATCTTTTGAGCCACCGCCAATTTCATCTGAGACACTTTGGTAAAACCGAGTTTTGTGGCCATTGCCTCCTGCAAGCGTACATCCTCCTGATACCACGGAGCATTCTTGTAGGCAGCCCAAAAGCGACCGTACTGTCCGGTGAAATCCTCGTGGTGCAAATGAAGCCAGTCGTAGAGGGGTAACTTACCGCTGATGACTTCCTCGTCATAGACTACATCATACGGGATTTCCGCGTACGTGAGGCAAAGAGTCACCGCATCGTCCCAAGGCATTTTGTTCTTTGGAGAATAGACAGCGATTTTAGGGGCCTTCTCGAGTTTGACCACTTCCTGGTTGACTTCCGGGTCGGAAATCGCAGTGAGTATGGAAGCAGCCTGAGCATCTGCCAACACCTGGAAGGAAATCCCCCGGATGGCGCATTCCTGCTCATACCGTTGGATGTCAGAGAACAGAAAACTCCCGCCTCGGTAATTCAATAACCACTGCACATCCACTCCATCCTGCAGGATCTTGAATGCCAGTCCATATGCCTTCAGGTGATTGGTCTGCATCTCATCCATAGGTACAAGCAAGAATGCCGCACGCAGTTGGAAGCTCAACAGCGACAGGAAAAGCAATGGCGTGACTTTCAAATAAGACCTTTTCATGAGGCAATGAGGCGTTAACGCTAGTCTGTCACTGAAATTGAATCAAGGGAAAGCGAATGATCAAAAATCCATCTTCATCTGGACTTTTTTCTTGGAGTCTTTACCTGATGGAGCAGTCGCATTGAATTCCCACTCAACGGTGACCGCTTTTTCTTCCTTGAGTGGTTTTGCTTTTTTTGAGACTGCCTTCTCCTTGGTTGAGGATTTCTTAGCAGGAGCGGCGACCTTGGTCGGCTTCTTGGATGCTGCAGCCTTTACAGGTGCTGATTTGGAAGGAGCTTCAGGTTGCTTAGCATTGGTTTTCTTGATTCCTGCCTCCTCGACCATGGACAATTGTTCCGACTTCGGTACAGGCTTCGCATCAGCGGTCTTGACGACCTTCTGGACAAGATTCTTGGTCAGGATATTCCCGATGGTTCCTCGTCCTTTCACCTCGAACTCGTTGAAGTCGACGTCCATCTGTGTGATCCTCAATTTAGGTTTGGGGCGTAAAATCACGCGAACCTTCTCCCCCTCTTTTTCATGGAAGCAATGAGAGAGGTATAGGATTTTTGATCCGTCGTTGCCCTTTGTCAGAACATATTCTTTGTCGCGGGTGGTGCCTCCGACCGTGAAGCGTTTGACCATAGCAGTTCCACCGCGTCCATCCTGATAGATGAGATTGAAGATGGGTTCAGGGTCCGTCCTTCGGAAAACAGTGATATAGCGGACATCTTTCCCTACGTACTTTTTATCTCCGACTTTGGTGACGAGCAAGGTGCCGTCGCCACGTATGACCAACATCTCATCGAGGTCAGAGCATTCGGAGACGAATTCATCCTTGCGCAAACCGAAACCGGCGAATCCGTCTTCCCTGTTGACATACAACTTCTGGTTGTTGATGATCACCTCGGAAGCGACGACTTGTTCGAAAGCGCTGATCTGCGTCTTACGCTCACGACCTTTTCCGTATTTCTTGATGAGCTCCTTGAAGTAAGCGATCGCATACTGCTTCAGATTGGCCAGATGATTATTCACTTCTGCCAATTCCGCTTCAAGGCCCTTGATCTTCTCGTTCTGTTCCTTTACATCGTATTTGGAGATACGCTTGATCTTGATTTCAGTCAAAGAAACGATATCTTCGCGGGTGATTTCGCGCTTGAACTTCTTCTTATAGGGTTTCAAACCGTCATCGATGGTCTCGATAACCTGTTCCCAGGTTGTACAATCCTCGATGTTCCGATAGATACGCTTCTCGATGAAGATCTTGACCAAGGAGCTGAAATGCCATTCCTCTTCCAGTTCCGAACGACGGATTTCCAGCTCTTTCTTCAAAAGGCTTACGGTCTGCTCGGTGTTGTATTTGAGGATGTCATTGACCGACATGAACCGAGGCTTGTCGTCGATGATGACACAGGCATTCGGGGAAATGGAGATCTCGCAGTCGGTGAATGCATACAAGGCATCGATGGTCTTATCAAGGTCCTCAGATGAATCGCTATGTAGATGGATCATGATTTCCACCTTGGCTGCGGTATTGTCCTCCACCTTCTTGATCTTGATCTTGCCCTTGTCATTCGCAGCAAGGATACTATCGATCAGTGAGGTCGTTGTCGTAGAAAAAGGAATTTCCGTAATGACAAGTGACTTACGGTCGCGCTTCTCGATCTTGGCTCGTATGCGGATCCTGCCACCGCGAAGCCCTTCCGAATATTTACTGAAGTCGGCGATTCCACCCGTAGGGAAATCAGGAACCAGATTGGTCTTCTTGCCACGCAATATATCGATGGAGCCTTCGAGCAACTCAACCACGTTGTGCGGCAGGATACGACAGGCAAGGCCCACTGCGATTCCTTCCACTCCTTGAGATAACAAGAGCGGGAATTTTACAGGAAGCGTGACGGGCTCTCTGTTACGACCATCGTAAGACAGCTGCCAATCGGTGGTCTTTGGATTATAAACCACCTCGAGGGCCAACTTGGAAAGCCTGGCTTCGATATATCGGGGGGCCGCTGCACTGTCGCCTGTGAAGATATTCCCCCAGTTCCCCTGCATGTCGATGAGCAGATCCTTCTGACCGATCTGCACCAATGCGTCGCCGATGGATGCATCACCGTGTGGATGGTATTTCATGCAATGGCCGATGATGTTGGCCACCTTGTTATACCGTCCATCCTCCATCTCCCACATGGAGTGCAGGATGCGCCGCTGTACGGGTTTCAGTCCGTCGTTGATATGCGGCACTGCTCGTTCGAGGATGACGTAGGAGGCGTAATCCAGGAACCAGTTCTCATACATACCGGTGACATGCACCAGCTGATGCCCTGAAGCAGGGTTGGCTGGCACAGGCGCACTGTTCGGTTTATTATCTTCTTTCTTCTTAGCCATAAAGTGTCTGATTTATCAAGCGGCAGTTTCTTCCGCCACGATGTCCTTCTCCAGCCGCAGGTTGGAAATGATGAACTCTTGCCGATCAGGTGTGTTTTTACCCATGTAGTAATCCAGCAGCTTATGCACGGCGTCCTCCTGCCCGATCATCACAGGCTCCAGTCGCATGCTCTTGCCGATGAAATGAACGAACTCATCAGGAGATATTTCACCCAGTCCTTTGAAACGGGTGATCTCAGGCTTGGCACCCAAACGAGCAATCGCGTTGACGCGCTCCTGCTCCGAGTAGCAATAGATCGTTTCTTTCTTGTTGCGGACCCTGAATAAGGGCGTTTGCAGGATATGCACGTGTCCACTGCGTACGAGTTCAGGGTAGAATTGTAAAAAGAAAGTCAGTAGCAGCAACCGGATGTGCATTCCATCCACGTCAGCATCGGTAGCGATGACGATCCTGTTGTAACGCAGCTCCTCCATGCCGTCTTCGACGTTCAGTGCATTCACCAACAGGTTGAATTCCTCGTTCTCATACACCACCTTCTTGGTCAGCCCGTAGCAATTGAGCGGCTTGCCTTTCAGGCTGAATACGGCTTGAGTGTTGACATCACGCGACTTGGTGATTGAACCGGAAGCGGAATCACCCTCGGTGATGAAAATGGTCGAATCCTGACGTTGCACATGACGCGAATTGAAATGAACGCGGCAGTCGCGTAGCTTCCGGTTGTGGAGGTTGGCTTTGCGAGCCCTTTCATTGGCCAGCTTTTTAATCCCGGCGATCTCTTTGCGTTCACGCTCGCTCTGAAGGATTTTCTGCTCAAGCGCTTTTGCCGTTTCAGGGAACTTATGCAGGAAATTATCCAGTTCCGTCTTGATGAAATCGTTGATCCAGGTGCGGATCTGAACCCCATTGGGTTCGCGGGTGAGCGATCCCAGTTTGGTCTTTGTCTGTGATTCGAAAACCGGTTCCTG
>JBJTRB010000041.1:0-2361 GCA_046075925.1 Bacteroidota bacterium
TTGAAATCGTCAAGAACAGAAAAACCAAAGAGCCCATGGCACCTTTCAATGCCAAACCCGATGAAATGACGGTGATGAACAAAGTAGCTGCAAAGATCAAAGAACTGGGCATGTACACGTTTGTTCGCTGGGGGTATGTATTCATCGCTCCTCCACTCATCGTCACAAAAGAACAGATCGACGAAGGATTGTCCATCATCAGTCAGGCACTGTCCATCGCCGATGAACACTGTACAGGATGATGCCGCTGTGTCATAGACAGGAGCTTCCGAATGAATGCTGCTATCCATAAAAACAAAGGCATGAGTAAGGATGAATCATTGATCGATGAAATAAGATCATCTTCGTTGTCAAGCGAAGACCTCCATCCTGTTCCGGCTTCTAAACGGAGCTGGACTACATGGAACTATGCCGCTTTGTGGATAAGCATGAGTCTGTGTATTCCGACTTATATGCTAGCCAGCTCACTCATCGAAGGAGGCATGAATTGGTGGCAGGCCATGATCACGATCCTGCTTGGAAACACCATTGTTCTGATTCCGATGATTCTGAACGGTCATGCCGGTGCGAAATACGGCATTCCATTTCCTGTTTTTGCCAGGGTCAGTTTCGGCATCAGAGGAGCGAACGTGCCTGCCCTGCTTCGCGCCATCGTGGCATGTGGCTGGTTCGGGATTCAAACATGGATCGGCGGATTCGCACTGTATCAAATGGTCCGTTTATGGTTCCCTTCCATCGAATCGATGCCGGATGTATTTCCTTCCTCCTTTGAGTTGAAGACGGGCCCGGCCATTTGTTTCTTCTTGTTCTGGATGCTGAATATGTATATCGTCTACCTGGGCGTTGACAGCATCAAAAAATTATTGGTCTTCAAAGCCTTCTTCCTGCCTTTGGCAGCGATCGCTTTGTTGATCTGGGCTATCCGTGCAGGAAACGGTTTGGGTCCGATTCTGGAAGCGCCTGCCAAATTCGACGACATGACCGGGTTCTGGACTTTTTTCTTTCCGGCACTCACCGGCATGGTTGGTTATTGGGCTACACTATCGCTCAACATTCCCGACTTTACCCGTTACGCCACCTCCCAACGCGCGCAGATAAATGGACAGGCGCTCGGGCTTCCGACTTCTATGACCTTTTTCGCGTTCATCGGCGTAGTGGTAACGTCTGCCTCTACTATCATTTTCGGAACGACCATATGGGATCCTGTTGTACTGGCCGGAAAATTCGAAAACCACTTGGTGGTAACCATCGCCATGATTGCTGTGGCCATTTCCACGCTGGCCACCAACATCGCGGCCAACATAGTAAGTCCTGCCAATGATTTCGCCCACCTCGCCCCGGAAAAAATCAGTTTTCGGACGGGCGGTTACATCACCGGCATTATCGGCATTCTGATCTTTCCCTGGAAATTGATAGCGGATCCCAACGGATACATTTTTACGTGGCTGATCGCCTATTCCAGTCTGCTCGGACCAGTCGGTGGCATCATGATCGTCGATTATTTTTTCATTCGCAAGAAAGAACTACATCTGAACGAATTGTATCAACGAAACGGCAGATACGGCTATAAGAACGGTTGGAATGGCAAAGCGCTAATCTCCTTGTTGCTGGGAATTGCTCCCAATATCCCTGGCTTCTTATTGACCGTCAGATTGATTGAGCCGGACATGTTTCCCACTTGGATCACGGATCTTTACAATTACGCATGGTTTGTGGGCTTTGGAATAAGCGGACTGGTTTATTGGATCATGATGAGAACTGCCACTGCGGTAAATTAAAAATAAAATAGCATGAGCATACTGATCAAACACGGAACCATAGTGACAGCCACTGATAGTTATCAGGGCGATATCTATATCGAAGGCGAAACCATCAAAGCCATCGGAAAAGAACTTTCCATGTCGGCTGATCGCGTGATCGATGCTAAAGGCAGGTTGGTGATGCCTGGCGGAATCGATCCGCACGTGCATCTTGACATGCCGTTCATGGGTACGTTTTCCAGTGACAACTACGAAACCGGTACCCGGGCTGCCCTCTTCGGAGGCACTACGATGGTGATCGATTTCATCTTGCAGAAACAAGGGAACAGTCTGCAATCCGCCTTACAGGAATGGAAAGGAAGAAGCGATGGACAAGCCGTTGGCGACTACGGCTTTCACATGGCTGTCACCGATTTCAATTCGGAAACGAAAAAAGAAATCCGAACGATGATCGAAGAGGAAGGAATAACTTCCTTCAAGACATTCATGGCTTATAAAGGGGCCTTGATGATCGATGACCGGCAAATGGTGGGACTGATGCAGGAGGTTAAAAAGCATGGAGGCATGATCAATGTCCACGCCACCAACGGTGATTTCATCG
>JBJTRB010000042.1:0-3875 GCA_046075925.1 Bacteroidota bacterium
GAAACGGCGTCTACCGCCTGAAGCCCGTTGTTTCGGCTACATTTCAGTGATTCACCCGATCACTTTTTTCATGGCTTTGTGCGGTATGATTCCGAAAAGCAGGTAGGAGTCTCCCATTACCGCGTATCCGTTGGCGAGGTAGAAATCAACCGCTCCTTCTCGTGAATCAAGAATAACTTCCTTGCAGCCCGAAGACTTGGCCTTTTTTTCCAGTTCTGAAATCAGCAAGGTGCCTATTCCACTTCCTCTCAAGTGCGGCACTACGGCCATGGACCGTATTTGTGCCTGGTCCGTGGAGTTGAATTGAAGCCGACCCGCTGCAACGCCGTCACCGAATTCATCAATCACCAGGAGGTGAAATGATTCATCATCCGTTTCGTCTTTGGTTGACTCAAAGGGTTGTCCCCATGGTTTTCTAAGTACTTCGAACCGGATCCGGAGATAGGTGTCCCATTCGGATGCAGTGACTGGCTCCTTTATGGTATATCTGCCTTTCATCATTCGTTCGGATGTAGATTAAGGTTTTCGTCGCCGGTACGGTAGGGCAGGTACGTGCAGATCAATTGGAACATCTCATCTGTCGTACGCATGCTGCCCTCTCTTTCCGAAACGATTTGCGGCGGATGGAACGGATTCAGTGGATTCAATTCGGTATTATCAAAAACTCCTTCTGCTATGATCGTAGTGCCGGCTTTTAGGTGCAGCATCTTTTCGAACGTATAAAAATATTGCCAACGGAAATCCCAACGTGGAATGCTGATGAGTGGCACGGTGTCTCCTGCAGGGTTCAATGCATAGGCCTTGAATGTCTTACCCAGCAGGTGCATGTGTGGATTCACCGTCAACAGCGAGATATCTTCTTGCAGTCGGTAGCGGGTGGTGAAGGTGTCCACTTTGCCAGGTTGGATGACGAGCGGCGGAAGGACAGGGGAGATACCACTCGTACCGAGGATGAATTCTGCAGTCGGACGCTCGGGCGGCTTCGGCTGAAAAAACAGGTTGAAGGTGGTTCGGTCATTTGTGTCGATGGGGGAAGGACCGTAATGCAGATTATCCAAGAGCAGAACGCTTTTTTTTGATAAACGATAGCCGCCTATCCCATTCGCATAGACGGCTGGCTCCACGCCCGGCAAGTAATTGGTCACAGAGGGAGTGAGAACAGGGTAGCTTCCATCGTCATTCGCAAGATCCAACAATTCATACGCTGCTCTTTTGTCGTGCTCTTCGGTGTCGACATAAGGGACGCCTTTGTGTAAATCGGATTTTTTTCCGTCCGAGTATCTGACTAGATGACCGTTGATGTGGTGAACCAGTTTCTTGTTATCCGGAACGATTTCAATGAGCCGTAGGAAGGTGTCCTTGTCGAGCTCTATCGGCACCTTCATCATATAGAAGCGGTCCTTGTTGTCGCCGGCGATTCGTACGATGTCTGAAAGACGTACTATCAGGTCCGGCTTTCCTACTGTACTGCCATGAAAAAAAGGAGCTGAAGGACGCTTTGAAGGATCCCCTTCAGGCATCCCTCGGTCGATCCACTCGCAGATCGTGGCGATCTCTGAATCAGAGAGCACTTTCTCTCCATGAAAATGCCGATAGGACGGGTCTGCAGGCCAAGGCGGCATGATACGCTCTTTCACCGTCAATCGGATGGTAGGCGCATGTCTGACGATATCATCGTACGTGATCAAGTCAAACGGACCTCCGGCTCCTGCGTGGTGGCAAGGTGAGCATTGCTTATGGATCAGCGGAGCGATAACGGAGTTGAAGGTGACTTCCTGCGCAGTACGATGACCATCCGAACTGCAGCTGGAAATTCCTGCAACGAGCACGACAGGAAATAGAGCGAGACGTAAAAGAATTTTCAAGCTGTAAAGATAGGTCCTCATTGGATGATGCAACCGATGGGTGTGGTTCTTGGATTTTTCGGAGTGTGCCCCTTTGCCAGTTCCTCCAGAGCTTTTTCCAGGTCACGGTTGCGTATCACGGATCGTTTTTTCCCGACAGCATACATCCAATCATCGATCCTTCCCTGGTAGCGCGTGGTGCCGGAAGGATCCAGTACGACTACTTCAGGTGAAACTTTCACATCAAGCTTCTGGATCAGGGAGTGGTCGGTGTCCACGTAGAGTGGAAACGGCAACGGATACTCTTTTTGAAAGGAGATCATGTCCGCTTTCTTTGAAAATTTCCCAGCGAAAATGCCGATGAAGCGAACGCCTGAGTGCGCGAATCGTGATTGTAGTTGGGACAGTGTTCGCGTATAGGACTGACATGCCGGACAATCCGGCAGGAGGAATACCAGCACGGTGTACGGGCCGGATTTAGACGGGCTGATGACGGCAGCTTCCCCTTCGATCGTCTGCAATTTCAACGGGAAGGCCGATTGTGCAGAGACATCAGAAATGAAAAGGTTGATAATGCAGAAAAGCAGCACTAAGAGTGGTCGCATCGAAAATCAGCGGATTATCAATTGGTGTAGGGTATCACCCGACCTGCTTTGTTTTCTGTGAGGAAGTGGCGGAGTATACGACGTGTGTCGCGCGTATCGATACGTGGGTGGATGACTTCAAGCAGAGCTTCCAGTCCTTGTCCTTCCACTGTTTCGTCGGCATAACCGAATCCGACGTATTTCCCATTGTGTACCTGTACAATGCTGCGTTCTGACAGGTTACGCCCATTGCCAACGATAAGGAAATTTTCGTGGCTGTATTGCAACCCTTCGATCGCTTTCATGACGCGTTCGTTGTACTCCTCCTGGGATACTTTTCCGACGCAAGCGCCATCACATTGGCCGATGGAATAATGGAAGCAGGCGTGCACCACCGGATAAAGTCCGCAGAGTTTCTGGCAAAGTCCGTGTTTTTTGACAAGACGTTCGAGCAGGTTGCGCGCATCTTCCATGGATGCAGCGATGGCGATCGGCTCGTCGGACATCCGGATCTTGGAAGGCTTTAGTCGCAAGTAATCAGCTTCCTTGTCCAGCAGAACTCCATAATTGAAGAGCGTTCTGCGCTGGGCCCGGTTGAATAACGGTTGTAGTCGTTTGATTTCGTCCGACTCGAGCAGCAAGGCGATCAGTTCGTTTCCCGTGACTTCGAAGGTGATATCACGTATGGCGTTCCTGAGTTCAATCGCTTTACGGCCTTGCTTGTTGGCGAAGTGACTCAGTACTCTTTTGCGGATATTGTTGCTCTTGCCTACGTAAATGACGCTCCCATCTTCGTTGTGGAAGTAGTAAACACCATGCCGCTCGGGTAAACGGTCGATGATCCGTTGATCGAATTCCGGAGGGAAGCGGAGATGCACATGGTCGTTTCGCAGCGTACGCAGCATCCATTCGTCCTTGTCCGATGCAAGCAGGAGCTCGAATAAACGCACGGTGGCAAGAGCATCGCCTCCTGCTCGGTGGCGATTTTCCAAATGGATACCAAGTCCTTCGCATAATCGCCCCAGGCTGTAGGATGGATGGCCAGGCAGCAGTTTCCTGCTTAGTCGCACGGTGCAAAGGTGATCGCGGTTGTAATCGTAACCAAGCGATTTGAATTCGTAGCGGACGAACTGGTAATCGAATTGGACATTGTGGGCGACGAATATGCAGCCTTCGGTGACGCGCACGATTTCTTTCGCCACCTCGTAGAATTTCGGAGCCACTGATACCATCTCATCGCTGATTCCTGTCAAGCGTGCCACGTAAGGTGGAATAGGACGCTCCGGATTGATCAGCGAACTGAATTCGTCGACTATTTTTTCTCCATCGTGAATGTAGATGGCGATTTCGGTCATCCGATCGGTGAATGCATTTCCACCGGTGGTTTCGATATCGACGATGGCGTACTTCATCTCCTTAAAGATACGAACTGGAAGCGAGTCATGCG
>JBJTRB010000043.1:0-4490 GCA_046075925.1 Bacteroidota bacterium
CGGATTTCCAAAACGGACTACTGCGACAACCTTTGCCGTCCGCAGTGTGGAAGATTTGTGAGTGATATCGATCATCCGTTCAACGGGGTCTTCTTTTTCCAATCCTGGGTAGCATTATCAAACAACAACTTTCCCCAAACCGGCGCCTCCTATTTTATCCATTCGACCAGCTCGCGGCAAGCCGCCATGGCATCCTTCCGGTGTCGGGAAGATACGAATACGAACAGATTGATTTCACCGACCCTGACAGGACCCAAACTGTGGTGCACGTGCATACAGGTGAGCGCATGACGCGAGAAGAGCTCTTCACGAAAGGAGGTATATGCCTCATCGGCCATGATGGCATAGGCGGAAAAATCGATCCCTGTCACCTTCCGTCCATCGGCCTCATCTTCCCGTATCTGCCCTAAGAAAATCTCGTGCGCTCCGATTGCGTGATTGCCGGAATGCTTGGCGATCGAATCCGCAATGAAAGAAGGTGCGACGGGACCTTCGATGAACATCGATTTCCGTTTGAGCGATTTTTCAGTTGAACTCATTTCCTCAGATTCATCTTGCCTGATCGAGTTGCAAGCATCCTCCCTGCAAAGAAAACACATCGTTGCGTTTTAACTGCTGTCTGAGCATCCTTGCAGTCGCAGCACTTCGAGGCCCTTTCTGACAGAGTAGCAACAAAGGACGTGTAGTAGAAAGCGTAGACAGGTTATCCATCACCTCTCCCATGGGAAGATGCAGACCGACAGGCGGACCTGTCAATTCATATTCTTCACGTATGTCGATTAAAAAGTACGGGGATAAATCCAATCCTATCGGACTCAATTCAAGTTCATCGTGCACGATATCAGCATGACGTGCCTTGAAGGAATTCCAATCGTTTCGTTTCACAGGCACTTGCACATGTTCCGATGGAACCTGAAGCAGGTAATGAGAGCCCGAAAGCAAGTCCATACATAGCAATTGGCCGATCAAGGGTCGGCCGATACCAAGAATCAACTTGATCGCTTCCATCGCCTGGAGGGAAGCGATCGTTGAAGCGACCGGTCCGGCAATTCCGGTAAGCGCACAATCAGCTACAGAATTTTGTAGATAATCAGGAAAGACCGACCGGAGCGACCAGCGTTCACCCTGCTCACTATGATGAAAAACGGAAACTTGTCCTTCAAACCGGAACAAGGCCGCATAAACACAGGGAATGCCAGCAACAGCAGCCGCCTCATCAATCAGCAATTTGGTAGCAGGATCATCGGTGCAATCCAACACGATATCGTGACTGGATAACAAGCCTTCGGCAAGATGATGATCGAATCGAATAGGAACCGGCATCACCTGGATTGAGGAGTTCATTTCCAGAAGATGTTTGCATGCTGCCTCCGCTTTATTGATGCCGATATCCGACTCTGCGTATACGGTCTGACGGTGCAGGTTGCCCAAGGCAACAACATCATGATCGACAACGGTGATCGTACCGACTCCTGAAGCTGCCAATTGGACGAGCACGCCCGATCCAAGTCCACCGGCACCTACGACGAGCACCCGCGCATGGCGAAGCTTCCGCTGTCCCTCACTACCCCATCCGGGAAGTGCCATTTGTCGAGCATAACGTGCATCCATCATCATCCACCAGAAAAAGGAGGCAGCACAGCCACCTCGTCCGTTGCTGTGATAGTCGTATCCGCGTCGACTATTTTACGGTTGATTGCTATTCGTATGGAATAGTCCTGAAAAACCGCATGCATGCTTTTGAGGCAGGCTTCCAACTCATTCGTTGTGACGACATCTTTCACCTCCACTTGTCTTTCAGGAAAAGGTTCTGCAAAAGGTCCGAACAACATCACACGAATGGACATATCGATTTTAATTGAATTTCAGAAAGAATAGGTATCGACCGATTCTCCAGCCGACAAGGATGTCACTCCTGCCGGGATGTGCACCAGCCGATCTGCTGTAGCAAAACTAAGAAGGTTATCCGAATCCTGCGCAGAATCAATCAGCAGCTGACCGTGCTGCAGTTTTCCGCGAAGAAACTGGTCCCTGTCTCCTTTCACATGTATCGGATGAGCAAGCGGCACAGCGACCGGAGAGGGGAAAGCGTCCTTTTGACCAGCCTGTAGTTTGAGAGCGGGTAGAACGTACTGTAGAAAACAGACGAGTACCGCCGCAGGATTTCCAGGTAATCCGAAAACGATCTTTTTTTGTTTGACTCCGGCATAGAGTGGTTTTCCCGGCTTTTGAGAAACCTTATGAAAAAGTGTCTTCACGCCCAGCTGCTCCAGAGTGCTCTTGACCAAGTCGTATTTACCAACGGAAATACCACCCGTGACGATCAGCATATCGGAAGTGGCGAGCAGCGATTGAATTTTCTTTTTCAGCTTGGTTCGGTCATCAACGCAACGCTGAACTCTTTCGACATCGAAACCTTGCTGCTCAAGTGCTGCGCATAACATCGGACCATTGGATTCATAGATGGAACCGGGAGGAAGCTTTGACCCACTGGCGACAAGTTCGTCGCCCGTAACCAAAATGCTGATTCTTGGATGAGGATAGGCACTGACCCGTGTGAAACCTTGAGCGGTAAGCAAACCGATGGCGGCAGGACCCATCGTCAAACCCACATCCAACAGGCGTTGTCCTTTTTTGAAATGATTGGCTCTCCGGCGGATGTTAGCTCCCGATTTGCAGTGGTCGACAGAAAATTCAATCAGACCATTTGAAACCATGACATGCTCTTGCATGACTACACAGTAAGCACCTGATGGCACCGGTGCGCCCGTAAAAATACGGTAGGCTGTACCGACAGAAGTCTTGCTGATCGGACCGGCGCCTGCCTTCAACTCGCCGACCACTTCAAAGCGGAGCTTTCCATCAACAGGGCACCCCTTACCGATCAAAGCGTAACCATCGACTGCTGATTGATCGAATCGCGGGCTATCGAGTTTGGCCGTAATGGGTTTGGCGATAACGAGTCCGTAAGCAGCAGACAATGGCCGGCTGGCAGGGTTCAACGGTTTGACCGAATCACCAAGCAATCGCTTTGCTGTTGCAACGTCTATCACCGTTCAAATGAATAATTTGATGACGGCCAAGGTCAATACACAGGAAAGAAGTATTCTCAACACCTTTGTATTGAACACCCTGGAACCGAGATCGGATCCAAGGTAAGCGCCCGCAACCACGGAAGCCATGATCAAAGGGAACATGGGATGAAGAGAAAAGAGATGATCGTGATTGCCTAAAAGAGCTGCTACGGAGTTCAGGAAAATGAATGGTGCAGAAACGGCAGAAGCCTGTTTCAAGGTAGACCAACGGGCAAGCAACAATACCGGAGACAATAACACGCCACCGCCGATACCTATCATGCCTGAAACAAGTCCGATCACCGCACCTATCATCAATGCGAGGGGTAATGGAGGTGAACTGAGTGAGGTCTTTTCATCCTCCGCCTTTTCGATGAGCAAGCGGATAACCGCAATGACCAGACAAGCCGCCAATATCCATTTGAATTGTGACTCGAAGGAAGAGACGGGAATGCTGCCGCCGACAAAGGCCATAGGAATGGAAGTGATTGCAAAAGGCCACAACAATTCTTTTCGGAAATAGCCCGATCGGTAAAACCGCACAGCAGCCATTGCCGAAGCGATGATATTGAGGCACAATGCGGTTGTACGCATGGACTCCGGCGCAAAAGAAAGCAATGTCATCCACGCCAAATAGCCGCTGGCTCCACCATGGCCGACACTGGAGTAAAGCAATGCGACGATAAAGAATCCTACAATCAGCGGATAAAGAACCATTTCACTAAGGTACTAAGGTGTTCAGAATGGACAAATCGCCCTCTTGCGCTAACTGAAGCAAGCGAGACTCATCAAGGAATCACCGGCCTACCAAATCCCACAGGTTGCCGTAAAGATCTTCGAAGACGATCACTTTACCCCACGCCTCCTCCACCGGCCCTCTCACGATACGGACCTTATTATCAGTTAACCTTTTAAGGTCCTCATCGAATGAATCGGTATGTAAGACCGACAATACTTTGCCTCCCGTCTGGTCGCCTACACGTGATAGTTGCCGATCCTCTTTTGCCAGGGCCAGAATGAATCCGAAGGTGGTATCGCCGGAGGGAGCAACAACAAGCCATCGCTTACCGGTGCCTAGCAATTGATCTTCGACCACACTGAAACCCAAGAAAGTCGTGTAATAGTTGAGTGCTTCCTCTTGATCTTTCACCAGAAGCGTTATACGAGTCACGCGTTGCGCCATGCTGCAAGTTCAACAACATCTCTTGAAAAGCAAAAGGGCTCCCGAGGAGCCCTTTTGAATATCGATCGGGATGAAATCAATTTTTCACGAATCGACTGAATGCTTGATGACCATTTTTCTCCGAGTAAAGAAAATAAACTCCGGAGGGCAGTGCAGTGAGGTCTATCGAAATAGCAGCAGCAACAGAAATACTGCTCTGGCCATTGATAACGCGGCCTACTGCATCCAGAATC
>JBJTRB010000044.1:0-25227 GCA_046075925.1 Bacteroidota bacterium
CCGCCATCCTGTTCATGCGCATGTCGAGCGGACCTTCAAAGCGGATGGAAAAGCCGCGATCCGCCTCGTCGAATTGATGTGAGGAGACACCTAGATCCGCAAGCACACCATCCACTTCACTGCGATCATAAAACCGTAGGAACCTCTTCAAGTAGCGGTAATTATGCCGTATCCAGGTGAAGCGATCATCAGCAGGAGCGTTAGCACCTGCCGATTCATCCTGATCGAATCCAAACAACGTCCCTTCAGCACCCAGCCGTTGCAGGATTTCCCGCGTATGGCCTCCCCCTCCCATGGTGGCGTCCACATAGACACCGTTTATGTCCCCAACGAGTTCATCGACACTCTCACGGAGCAATACCGGATCGTGATAATTACTCGTCATCTTTTTTTCCAGGTCCGCCCATCACCTCTTCCGCCAGCTTGGCAAATCCGTCGCCGTCGTCCTTCATCATTCTCCTGTATTCTTCTTCGGACCAGATTTCGATCCGAGTACCGAAGGCAAAGAGGATGAGGTCCTTTTTCAATCCAGCGTACTCTAGGAGCGGCTTTGGCAGCAGCAAACGGTTGTTCGGATCCAACTCCACCTCGGATGCACCACGATTGAATTTGCGTACGAACTCAAGGTTCTTCCGCACATACAGGTTAAGGGCATTCACTTCAGAGGAAATACGGTCCCACTCCTTGCGTGTATACATCACCAGGTGCTTGTCGAATCCGCGATGCACGACAAAGCGCTTCTGCTCCTTGACCGGTACCTGCTTCTTCAGTCCGGACGGCAGTAGAAATCGACCCTTGTCGTCGACAGTGCACGGAAATTCTCCGATGAAACCCGCCATTCCCCTTTTAATTAATGAGGTGCTAATGTAAGCGGATTTTCCCACTTTCTACCACTTCTTCCCACTTTGTTGAAAACTTTGCGATTTGGACCCAAAAACGGCCTTGCACTACGCGGCATCTTTGTCTGATATCCTATCGGATCCGCAGGTACGCACCTGTCGGAATTACCCTACATTTGAAGCAGAACGTATGAGCTACACGATAAAAGAGGAAGGCGAATTCAAATACATCGAAGAGGGCGAAGGACCTCCGTTGGTACTACTGCATGGATTGTTCGGCGCGCTGAGCAACTGGGTGGATGTGGTCGGCCACTTCTCTTCGAATTACAGGGTGATCATTCCCCTGATGCCCATCTACACCTTGCCGGTGCTGAACACGAATGTGAAAGCGCTCGCTGAGTTCGTACACGAATTCGTTCAAGCGAAAAAACTGAAAGACATCATCTTCGTCGGCAACTCTCTGGGAGGACATGTCACACTGGTATATGTGAAACGACATCCTCAGGATGTGCGTGGCATCGTGCTCACCGGCAGCTCAGGACTGTACGAAAACGCGATGGGTGGCACCTTTCCAAAGCGAGAAGATTACAATTACATCAAGACGAAAGTCGAATACACGTTTTACGATCCCAAAACAGCGACAAAAGAATTGGTGGATGAGGTGTATGGCATCGTGAACGAGAAGAACAAATTGATACGCATACTCTCGCTTGCCAAATCAGCGATCAGGCACAACATGAGTGACGACCTGAAGGACATGAACTGGCCGGCTTGTCTCATCTGGGGCCGACAAGACACCATCACACCTCCTGAGGTGGCAGTAGAATTCCAGCGATTGCTCCCTCAAGCCGAATTGCATTGGATCGACAGCTGTGGACATGCTCCGATGATGGAACAACCCGAGACATTCAACACCATCCTTAGCAAATGGCTTGCTGAGAAATTTCCAGCCTGACGCACCCGATGAATATAGGCGACGCCAGTTATGTGATCAGTAGTCCTTCGGTTGAAAAATGTCCGGAGCCGAAATTGCCGGAATATGCTTTCATCGGCAGGTCCAACGTCGGCAAATCCTCCCTCATCAATCTCATCACTGGCCGAAAGGAATTGGCGCGCACTTCCGCCAAACCGGGAAAGACGCAACTCATCAATCATTACCTGATCAACTCGAGTTGGTACCTCGTGGATCTGCCAGGATATGGCTACGCCAAAATATCCTGGACCGAAAGGGTCAGATGGCAGAAGATGATCCGTGATTATCTTATCAAACGCACCAGCCTGATGTCGGTCTTCGTGCTGGTCGACATCCGCATCGATCCTCAAGCATCCGACTTGGAATTCATCAATTGGCTGGGAGGAAATCGGATACCCTTCGGAATCGTTTTCACCAAGTGCGACAAGATATCCCGTCAGCAATCGGTGAAGGCCGTGGAAAAATACAAACGGAAGCTACTGGAGACGTGGGAGGACGTACCTCCGCTTTTCATCACTTCAGCGACGGATAAGATCGGACGCGATGAATTGATCCGGTATATCGCCGAGTCAAACCTCGCCTTCGAACGACCGGGTCAGCATCCCTGATATCCTATCAACTCTTCTTTGGAATAGCGCCGACTTTTTCGGCGAATCCACGCGCCGTCTCACGCAAATAGCCGGCTCCGTCTGCATCATCCGTTGCACGCAGATAGGTGTCGGCCAAAGAAGAAAGATTTTCAAAAAAGAACCGCTTCATGTCTTCCACCGGCATTTCTTTTGTCCAAAGATCGATGCGCAGGGTGGTGCTTTCTTTCGGATCCCACACTGAGAACAAGGCGGCCTTGCAGGGCTTTCGTCCTCCCATTCCGCTATCCGTGGCTTCCCACTCGATCAGCTCAGGTACGAATTGGTCATCGACCGCAACGGTGATTTTTATTTCAGATGTTTTCATGCAGGTATCGCCATCAACGGCGAGGCTTGTATTTGGAGGTTCGAAAGAGAGATCCCAGATCCTTGTTTTCCAATAAAGCGGATAGCGAGGTGTCAGGATGGTTTTTCATGTAAGACTGTACGATACGATACCCGATGTACTGACCGATGTTTCCGGGCGACTCCTTCGGAAATCCATTCGTGGTCGGACCTTCTCCTACGTATTTCATCAACACGTTGGGGTCCTTGCTGTAGAGCAGTTTGCTATCGATGAAAAAGGCCCAGACTTTCGCTTCATTCGCTTCACACCAACGAAGCTGGTCAGCGCTGTATCCGCTTAACAAACTGTCCGGGGTTGCAGGAAGAAGCTTCTTCAAGGCAAACCAGATCCTTCCGGCAGAAACCATTCTTTGCACCAGATCCGCTTCATTTTCCTCCACCGCGTAATCGCTCTGGAGCCAACCCTTCATGGCATCCGGCAGCAGGTACTCCGGACGCATACGGCGACGCAGGTAGTTGGGCAGCGGTGGCTCCAATGTTTCATAAAACCTGCAACCCGGATCAAGGTACATGTCGATCGAGATAGCCAAGTGAGTGGAATCACAAATCACAGGGAATGAAAAAACAGACAAGGTCGTGAGCACTTGCGGAACCGGCTTACCGGGGAGGTAATGCTCGTAATTCCGAAAGGCCGATGTTAGCGACTGATCAAAAACGGTGAAGTCGGCGAACTTATCCTTCATGGAAAAATAAACCGCCCTGAAGGCCGTATCGGCGGCGAACGAGCGCAAGTTCTCCTCCATCAGGCTGGAATCCCTGGAACCCAGGCGCGTCAATTGCCAGACGAAAATATCGAAGAAGGAACCATACTTACTACTCAGTGTGGCCGTTAGAGTACCACCCTGTTTTACAGGGTTGAACAGATCCTGCTCGAAGCGCAAAGCACGTATGTTGATGGAACTTCCCGACGTATCAGGAGCATCTTCTTTGTTACCGCCACAACCACTCATCAACAGAGCACCTGTGAGTAAACAGTAAAGAAATGACTGTGAGAATATCGGATGCGGACGTATCATTGCAGTGTAAAACCTATACAAAGATGAAAAAGTTATTCGTTCTGGCAGCAGTCATTTGTTTTGCCCATCTGGCAACAGCACAGGATGCCGCTGACAACACTCCAAAATTCCATTTCGGCGTAAAAGTCGGTGCAGGTACGACCTGGTTGCGCAGCGAGAAGAACAGTGCAGATAACACGCCCGAAAGCGACGGATCACTGCTCAGGGCTTCCTACGGCTTCATTGGCGATATCCGCTTTTCAAAAAATTATTATTTCTCGACCGGCGTGGACGTGAGCTACGGTGGCGGCAAACTTAAAAAGTCGGTCGGTGATACTATTACATGGGAAGAGACTTTGAGGTTGAGCTATGTAGAATTCCCACTTACACTTCGCCTGCAAACCAATCCTATCGGTTATCTCAAATATTACTTTCAAGCGGGCATTTCTCCGGGCATTAACCTGAAATCGCAATACGACCTGAAGGGTTCAGCTACACCTGGGCCTAATCCGGCTGAACAAGAAGCCGTAGATGCAAGTGACGATATAAACGGCATCAATCTGAGCATGATCATCGGAGGCGGTATCACTTACAATCTTACCGGGACCACCGATATGATCGTCGGACTCACGTTCCGAAACGGCCTGTTGGACATCTCTGATAAGAATTCCACCAATCCAGTGCTTTCAAACAGCAAGCTGATAGCCAACATGCTGAACTTGAACGTCGGCATCCTGTTCTGACCTGAAACATCTTACCTTTGGAACCGTGCATCATCCCGATGCACGGTTTTTTCATATTATGCGTATAGCGCTCTCCCAGCTGAATTTCACAGTCGGTGATTTTGAAAAAAACACCGGCAAGATGCTGCTGCACATCGATCAGGCAAAAGCCGCCGGTGCTGATCTGATCGTATTTCCGGAATTGGCAGTGTGCGGCTACCCACCGCGTGATTTTCTGGAGTTCAGCCATTTCATCCATCAATGCAAAACTGCCGTAGAAAACCTGGCAGCTGCCTGTCACGATATCACAGCCATCGTCGGACTACCGGTGGTGAATCCTGACACCAAAGGCAAGAATCTTTTCAATGCTGCGTGTGTCCTGCAACAAGGAAAGGTCGTCGATATCGTTAACAAGGCGCTCCTTCCCAACTACGACATTTTCGATGAATACCGCTACTTCGAACCGGGTCGTGATTTCCATTGCGTAAACTTCAATGGTCATACGGTGGCATTGACGGTCTGCGAAGACCTCTGGAATCTCGACGAAGATCCGTTGTATGTGACCTGCCCGATGGACGAGTTGATCAAGCATGGCCCGGCGCTGATGATCAACATCGCTGCGTCTCCATTCGATTATCAACACGAGGAAATCCGCTCGGAAACACTGTTACGCAACGTGAAAAAATACGGTCTGCCGATCGTATATGTCAACCAAGTGGGCGGCCAAACCGAACTCATCTTCGATGGCTGTTCGACAGCGATCGACAAATCAGGAAATACCGTCGTCGCGCTTGGTCGGTTCGAAGAAGACCTGAAGTTGGTACTATTCGATGGCAAAGATCTTCAGCCTATCACCAGGGAAGCGGCCTCCATCGGAATTCAGGATAAGTACGACAGGATCCATCAGGCACTGTTGCTCGGCATCAAAGACTACTTCTCCAAGATGGGTTTTAAAAAAGCCCTACTAGGACTTTCTGGCGGCATCGATTCGGCACTGGTCGCCTGTCTTGCTGCCGAGGCCCTCGGACCGGAAAATGTGAAAGGATTGATGATGCCTTCCCGGTATTCGTCCGAAGGTTCCGTCGCCGATTCGGTAGCATTGGCAAAAAACATAGGTATAGCAACGGAGTTGATTCCCATCGAGTCCGTTTTCCAATCAACGCTTCAAGTATTGGAGCCGGCATTCAAAGGATTGCCGATGGATGTGACGGAAGAGAATCTTCAGGCGCGCATACGGGGACTGCTGCTGATGGCACAATCGAACAAGTCCGGCGCCATTCTACTCAACACCTCCAATAAAAGCGAACTGGCAGTCGGATACGGAACGCTCTATGGCGATATGTGCGGCGGATTGTCCGTGATCGGTGATGTATACAAGACGGAGGTGTATGCTTTATGTCGTAAAATCAACACCCGACACGCTGTCATCCCGGAAGCCATCATCACCAAAGCGCCCTCTGCCGAACTTCGTCCCGGACAAAAAGATTCGGACTCCTTGCCGGACTACGGATTGCTCGACCAACTACTTTTTCAATATATCGAGCATCGAAAAGGCCCTGACGAACTCATTCGACTCGGATTCGATCAGGCATTGGTGCGTCGCATCCTGAAGCTTGTCAACGCCAATGAATACAAGAGGCATCAATTCGCTCCCGTTCTTCGTGTTTCTCCGAAAGCATTTGGAAGCGGAAGAAGGCTGCCGATTGTCGGGCGATACATGTCATAAGGAGTCGCCGACACGAAGACAGACACAAAACAAGAAGGGCTGCATTTTCATGCAGCCCTTCGTTTTGAATCATGTATAGCGATCAGCTGATCGTCCACGTCTCGCGTCCGCGCAACAAGGCATCCAAATCGCCCTCGCCGCGTTTCGCACGCATGTTGGTGATCTGCTCTGCGAGTTTGTCCTCATAACAAGGACGATCTTCCACGTAGAAGATACCGAATGGACGAGGCAAGTGGTGTTCGCCGGCTGCACGTGGGTTGTCGAAGAAGCGGGCAAGAATACCTGCCTTGACACGATCACGCTCGTCGTGAATCCAAAGATCGGATGCGGATGCGCCTTCATTCAGATTCACAACGACAGGAGTGAATCCATCGAGGCGCACGCCCAATTCATTGTTCTCACCGAACAGAAGCGGCTTACCGTTTTCCATGAAAAGGGTTTCTTTCTTCTTGCTGGCCTTTTCAGTGAACACCTCGAAAGCACCGTCATTGAACACGTTGCAGTTCTGGTAGATTTCAACGAAGGAAGCACCCTTGTGAGCGTTCGCACGCTTCAGGATGGTTTGCAGATGCTTAGGGTCACGATCCATGGAACGGGCCACGAAAGTGGCATCAGCGCCAAGACACAATGCAAGTGGATTGAAAGGATGATCGACCGATCCCATGGGTGTGGATTTGGTGACCTTACCTTCTTCGGAAGTCGGAGAATACTGTCCTTTGGTAAGACCGTAGATCTCGTTGTTGAAAAGCAATACGTTGATGTCGAAATTACGACGCAACAGGTGGATGGTGTGGTTACCTCCGATGGAGAGTCCGTCGCCATCGCCGGTTACCAACCACAAACTGAGTTCAGGACGTGTGGCCTTGAGGCCGCTGGCGACTGCAGTGGCGCGACCGTGGATGGAGTGCATACCGAAGGTCTCCATGTAATAAGGGAACCTTGATGAGCAACCGATACCGGAGATGAACACGATGTTCTCGCGCGGAATGCCGAGCTCGGGGATTACCGTCTGGGCCTGCTTGAGGATGGAGTAATCTCCGCAGCCGGGGCACCAGCGGACTTCCTGGTCAGTGACCAAGTCCTTTGCAGTGTAATTAGTAGTTGAAGCGGTGGTAGTTTCCATGACGCTGTTTGGTTCTGTGTTGGTGGATTATTTAGTCATCTCGACGATTCGTGCAACGATCTCTTCCGCACTGAAAGGAAGTCCCTGTACCTTGTTGAAGCCGATGGCAGGAACGAGGTATTTCTCGCGGATCATCTTGATGAGCTGGCCTTTGTTCATTTCAGGAATCAATACCTGATCGTAATTGTTCAGGAACTCGCCGAGATTCTTCGGGAATGGACGGATGTGACGCAAGTGCGCGCAAGTGACATCGATACCTTTTTCACGGGCTGTGAGGACTGCACTCTTGATGGCACCGAACGTGGATCCCCATCCAAGTACGAGTAATTTGCCTTTATCCGTTCCTACTTCCGGGCGGATAGCTGGAATGTAATCGGCGATCTTCTCGACTTTGTTCTCGCGCATATCGACCATGAACTCGTGGTTCATGGGTTCATAGCTGATGTTACCGGTCTCATGCTGCTTTTCGATTCCACCGATGCGGTGTTCGAGTCCTTTCGTTCCCGGTATCGCCCATGGGCGTGACAGTTTTTCGTCGCGCTTGTAAGGGAGGAATTTTTCTCCCTCGACCGCTTTTGCGAAGTTGACTTTGATTTCAGGAAGGTCGGCCGACTTGGGGAACATCCAAGGCTCTGCACCGTTGGCGATGTAACCGTCGGTCAGCAGAATCACCGGAGTCATGAAGTCGACAGCGATTTTGCATGCCTCATAGGCCATGTAAAAACAATCAGATGGCGTTGCAGCAGCGATCACCGGAATCGGCGACTCACCGTTGCGACCCCATACGGCCTGAAGCAGGTCGGATTGTTCGGTCTTGGTAGGCAAACCGGTGGAAGGTCCTCCGCGTTGTACATTGACAATGACCAAAGGAAGCTCGAGCATCAATGCGAGGCCCATGGCTTCCGTCTTGAGCGCAATGCCGGGGCCTGAAGAGCCGGTCACTGCGAGTGCGCCGCCGAATGCTGCGCCGATCGCAGAACAGATACCGGCGATTTCATCCTCCGCTTGGAAGGTTTTCACACCGAAATTCTTGTGACGGGAAAGTTCGTGCAGGATATCGGAAGCCGGAGTGATAGGATACGTACCGTAGAAAAGCTGCAAACCTGATTTGCGCGCTGCAGCGATGAGACCCATTGCGACGGCCTGGTTGCCCATGATGTTGCGGTAGATTCCAGGTGCAATCTTAGCAGGACCGATGGAGAAGCGGGAAGCTGCATCCTCTCTGGTTTCACCGAAGTTGTATCCGGCTTTAAGGACTTTCAGGTTGGCATCGCGGATTTCCGGCTTGGTAGCGAATTTCTCATCGATGAACTTGATGGTGTGCTCCATCGGACGGTTGTACATCCAATAGAGGTAACCGAGCACGAACATGTTCTTTGCACGATCGATTTCCTTCACACCCAAACCGCTTCCGTCGAGTGCTGCACGGGTCATTTTCGTGACATCCATCTTCACCACACGGTAGTTGTCGAGCGTACCGTTGTCAAGCGGATTGACATCGCCGTAACCGGCGAGGCGAAGGTTCTTCGCATCGAAACCATCCGTGTTCACGATCACCGTACCACTCTTGCGGATGTTACGCAAGTTGGCTTTGAGTGCCGCGGCATTCATGGCCACCAACACATCGCAGTAGTCGCCCGGAGTGAAAATCTCGACGCTGCCGAAATGCAATTGGAAACCGGATACACCGGCCAACGTGCCCTGCGGGGCGCGGATTTCGGCTGGGAAATCAGGGAAGGTGCTGAGGTCGTTGCCCAGCAGAGCAGCAGTATTCGTGAACTGTGTTCCGGTCAACTGCATGCCATCGCCGGAGTCGCCGGCAAACTTGATAATCACATTATCAAGTACTTCATTCGGATGAGCCATGGTAGAAATGGACGCTTAATTGGAGCGCAAAGATAGCGATTAGCAAGGGATTAAGGGGAACCGAGGCAAGGGAAAATTATCAGGAATCGGAAGCCGTCGGCTCAGCCGATCCACCCGTTTTCGAGTATCTCCCGGGCGTGGTACGAGATGATGATGTCCGCCCCGGCTCTGGCGAATGCATGCATGTTTTCCATGATGATGCGCTGCCCGTCGATTAAACCCGCCTGGGCCGCGAGCTTGACCATGGTATACTCGGCTGAAACGTTGTAGCATGCCAATGGAAGTCGTGACTCCCGTCTTACCTCCCGGATCACATCCAGATAAGCCAGAGCAGGCTTAACCATCAGAATATCAGCGCCTTCCGACTCGTCCAGCAACGCTTCTCGAAGTGCTTCCCGGCTATTGCGGAAGTCCATTTGATAGGATTTCCGATCCCCTTTTCCAGGAGCCGAATCAGCCGCTTCGCGGAAAGGTCCGTAGTAAGCGGAAGCGAATTTTACAGCATAGGACATGATCGGGGTTTCCAGGAAGCCGTCGGCATCCAGCGCTTGGCGAATCCCCGCCACGCGGCCATCCATCATATCGCTTGGAGCTACCATATCGGCACCTGCACGGGCATGCGCCAATGCCATTTTAGCCAGGATGTCAACCGATGGGTCGTTCTGTACATAATCGTCAGCGATGACTCCACAATGCCCGTGCGTGGTATAGGCGCACAAGCAGACGTCAGTGATCACATACAAATCATGACCGAACGCGCGTTTCAAGGACTTGATGGCATCTGCTACCACCGAATGATCCGAATGCGCCGCATGCGCATCTTCCGACTTCTCTTCTCCTACACCGAACAACAGGATTTTATCGACTCCCGCTTTCAGTCCCTTTTCGACATCCTTCACAAGCATGTCCGCACTGAAACGATTGATTCCGGGCATGGCGTCAATCGGTTGCACCGAACCTTTACCTCCCGTTACGAAATACGGGTAAATGAACATGGATTTGGAGAGCCGGGTCTCGGCCACCATTTCCCGCACGATGGGATGCTTTCTTAAGCGACGAGGACGGATATTCATCATAATGTTGGTTTAAGGTTCAAGGGCCATGAAGTCATCCGAAGGATGTGCTTCGTGGGTTCAAGGGCCATGAAGTCATCCGGAGGATGTACTTCGTGGGTTAAAGGGCCATGAAGTGATCCATAGGATGTACTTGATGGAATGAAGGTGGAATTTGTCGGAGGAGTGTTTTGAGCTAGATGGTTTGCCTTTGGAGTGTTGCTATCAATTTGTGTTTTTTCTCCCTGCCGCACTGAATACCGCTCTCGCTAATCCTGCTTCATCGAAGGTATCCGTCATCACGGCATGCTGAATACCATGCTGGCGTAACGCCGCAGCTGTGGCATCGCCCATGGCGACGACTGTCTGCTTGGGCTGAATGACGTTTTTCTCAAAATAGGCTTCGACATTCGAGGGCGAAGTGAAAACCATGATGTCTGCAACTGGAACGGGCTCGGTATCACGCTTCAGCGTTTCATAAACAGGCAGATCGATCACTTGTTCTTTCTTGACGAATTGCTGCTGGATGGAACGTAAGCTGCCTTTTGCTTGCGGGAACAAAACTTTTCCAGAGCCCACTTTGGCAGCAAACTGTTTTCCGGTCAATCGGGTATCAGTCTGAGATCCGATGAACTCTGCTCGATGTCCGGCTGCCCGCAGCGCCTCCGAGGTTGCCTTGCCGACACAGCCGAAACGTTTTCCGTTCACATCCGGCGATTGACGGAAGAAAAATTTCACGGCATTCTTACTGGAAAAGAAAATCCAATCACAAGATGGAATGTTCTTGATCGGCAACATTCGGATTTCGATCAATGGCCAGCCTTTGACAGAAAATCCATTACCACTGAGCACGACCGAAAAATGTCCGTGTTCGTTCACCTCACGCGTGATATAAACGGTGGATGCACGCACTCCCTTGATGCGCTCGATGACACGCTCAGGCAATGAACTTGCTTCCTTGGATTCCAGAAATACATTCACAGGCGTCTCATTCCATGCAGCTGCCCGAGAGGCGCGTACACGATAGCATTCGCGATCATCGTCATACTCCGCAAAGACCCCTACCGGCATCTGACATCCCCCTTGGAATAACCGCAACACCTCCCGCTCGATGCCGATCACTTCTGCCACCTCGCGACAATTCAAACGGGCTACATGATTCTTCAGATCGACATCCGTACTCCTCACTTGAAGCGCCAGCACACCCTGCGCAGGAGCGGGAATGAATTCACGTGGGTCCAGTTTCTCGACATGAAAATCCGAGAGATCAAGCCCCAATCGTTCGACGCCGGCAGTAGCGATCAGAATGGCATCGTATTTACCTTCCCGTAACTTATTCACACGTGTGGGAACGTTCCCGCGCAGGTCTTCCAAACGGACATCGGGGCGGAAAGACAAAAGCTGCGCTTTGCGACGCGCAGAAGAAGTGCCGACAACCGCAGCAGGGCGAAGATGGAATTTCGACTTACCATCAACCGCTTCTTTACGGATCAACAGCAATTCGGAAGGGTCCTCGCGTTCTGAAACAGCAGCGATGACCAATCCTGCAGGCTGCCCTGTCGGAAGATCCTTGTGTGAATGAACTGCCAGATCAGCGCGACCCTCCAACAAGGCATCTTCGATTTCCTTGGTGAAAAAACCTTTGCCCTCCATCTTATCGAAGGAAAGGTCCTGTATGCGATCTCCCTGGGTCTTGATGATGACCAGCTCGCTATTCAACCCTATTTCCTCCAACAACCGCTGAACGTGCTTGGCCTGCCACAAGGCAAGCTCGCTTCCACGGGTGGCGATCCTGACGGGCTGGTCCATGGAGAAAGTGTTATGAAAAAAGCGGATGGATTAAGATCAACGGCGGTCGAGAAGGATCTCTTTCGCCATGACCATCGGAACACTGATGTATTTTTTCTCCATGTAACTGATGACCTTCTCCAGCACCTCGCGCGACTTCATATCCAGCGATTCGATATCGCGTGCGAACACATCGTTGAGTGCACGTTCTCGGATGGCTCTTACCTGGTCAGGCACATGAAGCATGCGCAATTCCAAGGAGCGTGTCTTGTGGATGCGATCGAATTCGACGATCTGTTCAGCGACGATCTGTTCGGCGTGTGTGAGCTCGGCCTGACGACGAACGAGATTTTTCTCAGCGACCTCTTTCAGCTCTTCAATGGAAATATGCTGTACACGGTTGTTCGCCACGACATCTGCATGGATATCGGCCGGCATTGCCAGATCGACAAGCACTTTGTTGTCTCTCTCTCCAAGCAACAGCGCTTCGTAGGTGGCAGGAGTGATGATGGCTTGAGCCGATCCGGTACAGGTGACCATCAAATCAAAACCGCCACGAAAAGTTACAAGTTGATCCAGGGAATATCCCTCGGCGACTGCACCATCCTGACGAAGCAGGTCAGCGAGTGATTGAGCGTTTTCAATGGTCCGGTTGAAGATGGCGAAGCGACGGAAGCCTTGCTTGGAAAGGTATTTACAAAGGTTGGTATTGGTTTCGCCTGCACCTACTACCAAGACGCGAGCGTCTTTGGAAAGGTGCATGCTACGCAATTGACGCTCGGCCAGCGAAACAACGGAGACGGGATTCGCGGCGATGCGAGTCTCGGTATAAACACGCTTTGCGGTATTGATGGTGGATTGGACCACTAAACGGATCATGTCGCCCGTCAATCCCCAGGCTTTGCATTGATCATAGGACTTGCGCACCTGCGTGATGATTTCACGCTCGCCCACGACAAGAGACTCCAGGGAGGATGCGACGCGGAAAAGATGATCCAACGCCGATTCGCCATCGAACAAGAGTGCATGGCGGGAAGCGATCTGCAGTTCGGACGCGTTCCACTCCGGATGCAACCGGTTCATGAAACGGTGGAAGAAGTCGAGATCACAAGCCGACTCCGTCGAAAAGATGAACTCGATCCGATTACAGGTAGCGATGTAGAGGAGCTCGTCCAATCCCATGTCCTGCTGCATGCTAGAAAGCACCTCCTGACGCTGTTCTTCCGGTATGAAATACCGGTTCAGCTCCTTGAGCGGAGTGCTTTTATGTGTGAAGGCAATGACGTGCAAAGGAATCAACGGTATACTGGGATTTTCCGCACGCAAAGATCCTATTTCCGTCCGCTTTTCTGTCATGTTAATGTCATGAAAACCGCGATTTCAGCGCGATTTAAGGCAATGATAGGCGATTTACGGTTGATGGGACATGACATTTATCAGTCATCCAAAAAGGATCGATAGGGGCCGTTCAATCCCCATTTCGGGCTGCCAGAAACAGAAAAATCAGACACCCGGATTGAAATCCCACCTCTTATCCTTCCAAACCCGCCAGATGCTCAGCCGCACCTGACGCAGGCTCAAGCTGAAGGTATACTTGTATCAGAAAACAACAACAACCCACAAACAACAATAGCCATGAAAACGACAAACGCCCTCCGCCACGCCTTCGGCATCGCTTGCATAGCGATGATGTTCACCGCCTGCTCCAAGGATGAGTTGGCCACTCCATCAGCCGAGTTGGCAACGGGTGGATCCAGTCTCTCCGTATTGACGGACGACCACAAAGAGTCGCGCACCCGCGCCGTTGAACTTCAGCAGAAGGATATTTCCATCCACGTCTATTCGACCGTTGATGAAGAAAAAGGCGGACGCATCAAGTTCATCCGGAAGCCTGTCAAGATCACCGATGCAGAACCTGTCTGCATGCGCTGCGAAGGCGGTTCAGACGGCACTACGATCGACCTGAAAGATGCCGGAGTGCAGTGAGAGAGAATAGCTTAAACTACTCATCATGAACCGACCCGTAAGTCGGTTCTTTTTTTTTGATAGTCAGCTTACAACCCTGCCGCCTGCTCCCGCAACCACCTGAGGTCAGCGACCTGCCGGACCGCTTCCATCTCATCGATTACTGCCTTCACCTGAGCGGAATCGCCTTCGGATTTCAGTAACAAAGCAGCAAAGCGGATGAAGTTCCTGTAAATGGTACGTTGATAATCCGACACCTTCCGGTTACGCGAAAGAAAAGTCCTGAAGGCAGAAGCCTGATAGGCAAACAACTCTTCCTCGCGCTGCTCGAAACAGGACTTGAGCAGGATGGACCTTGCATCGAGCGCATAAAACACGTCGTTGAACTCGACCTTCTGCAGCAACCGGAAGGTGGTTTTGTAATCCTTCATGAAGTAATGAAGGTTAGCCTGGTTGTAGAGTTCCGCATTGGCTCGGTGTTCGGGATCCAGAAAGGAAAGATGCGAAGGAATGAACGCTTTGACCCATTCGAATTCACCCAGGCGAAGAGCGATGGTGACGATGTTCTTGAATTCGAAAGGCGACATCGGCTCATCTGCCAGCAACTGCTTGTCTGCAAGATTCAACTTATAGATTTCGAACAAGCGGCGGGTGTATTCGGTCCGACCGGTATTGAGTTTCTTCACGCAAAAGTTCTTCAGGTATTGGAAAAACTCGCGTTGCTCGGCATAAGGAAAGCGCCGTCCTTCCTTTTGAAGAAAATCGGCAAAACGATCCACGAATGATTCATCGTCCGGTTGCATGAGTGAATCGTAGACCATCCTGTACGCACAAACTGCGGGGTCTTTTGAAAAAGGCGGCTCATCCGCAAATTGCCTGACCACTTCCATCATGCGCAATTCCGCATCGACAGGCATTACGTTCCGCGCGTTGATGATTTCGCAAGCGTGCATGAGTTTGCTGGCAACGAAAAACGTATCGAGGGAATCGACGACATCGGAAAACGCCAACGCCTTCTTCCTGGACACATGTCGGCTATCAAAGGATAGCAGGCTCCGGGCGGCCGTATATTTATGGTACCACCGTTCCCCATTCACCGACGCTTCCGTTTCGTCGTTATGACGCGTAGCCGCATAGCGGAAGTTCTTGGCGAGGTTCCGATCGTTATACACCTTCAACCGCATCCGATAGAACATTTCCTCATCCTTCTTTATCTCCTGCTCTACCAGAAAATATTCCAACTCCCTTAAAAGGGCGGATTCCACCAAACGCATCCGCTGATCGTCATACTCGGCATTCGGAAATAGCTCTTTGAAAGCCGCAATTCGGTCGTACATCGCAAGCTGACCGGATTGCTGCAACACATGGATATGTTTGCATAAATTGAACCTGTCAACCGAACCTTTGGTTATGGGCCGGGAAACCAGGTCCTGCCATTCAGTTTGGGTTAAGGTGGTCGACAGCGCCAGTAATTTCGAATTATTCATGATTACAAATAAGAATAACGATATGCTTTACTGTCTGTTTTTCAATTATTTGACTAATATAAAGATAAATTCATTAATTTACTTTATAGTTTTATTGTATTTGATTTGAAGCAACCGCCAGACTACGTTTGTATCGTGATAAAACGCCCCTACACCATTGATTAAACAATGTATGTCATGAAGAAACTACTTACCCTCCTGCTCTGCACACTCCTGTTAGGCGTACTTCCCGAACGCACCCTAGCTTCTCATGCCATGGGCGGCGAATTGACGTACACGTGGATCCAAGGAAATCAATATCTGGTGCGTTATACTTTTTACCGTGACTGCACTGGTATTCAAGCCAATAGCGTAGAGAATGCAACCGTCAGCTCTTCCTGTGACACAAGTATTACTACTATCACATTATTTCCAACCTTATCATCGCCCCAGACAGTCGTTAACACTTGCCCTGGACTACTTACTTACTGCAACGGTGGGACCTTGAACGGTATCCAGAAATGGGTCTATGAAGGAATGGTGACCCTTTCAACTACCTGTGCCGACTGGGTATTCTCTACTTCTGTTTGCTGCCGTAACGCCGCCGCTACCAACCTCTCCCAGCCACAAGCCGAGTCAATGTCACTTCAAGCGACCCTTGACAACCTTAATGCTCCCTTCAATTCTTCCCCCGTTTTTGCCAGCGACCCTGTTCCTTACCTCTATACCAACAACCTGAATCAATACAACGTTGGAACCGTGGATCCGGACAATGATTCCCTCGTTATCACATTGACAGATGCACTAGGAACGTCCAACCAACCATGCCAATACGCCATCGGTTTTTCCGGCTCTAGTCCGGTGACTACTGCCGCAGGCATCATCGTTGATCCGTCTACTGGTAACATATCACTCACGCCGACCCAGCCAGAAGTCGATATCATTGCAGTGCTTATTCAGGAATACCGTAACGGCATCATGGTTGGATCTTGTCGTCGCGACTTCCAAACCACCATCGTCAACAGCCCCAACCATCTACCCTCGCTTACAAGCCTGATTCCCGGCACTACTATTTTCACGCAAAGCGCCTGCGCGGGCGATACGGTTTCATTTACTGTTCACTCATCCGATATCGACGTTAACGACAGCACCTTCATCACCGTTGAAGGAGGCGATTTGGCATCCATTGCCAGCATCACCAGCTTCGGAACTCGGAATGACTCTGTGAATGTGCAGCTTGTAGTGGATGGCTCACTGATCAGTCCGGTAGCGCATCGTTTGATTCTCAGTGTACGGGATAATTCTTGTCCCTACTTCGGCAAGCAATCCTACTGCTATAATCTGTTCGTGAACGGATGCAGTCAGAACATCTGGCCTGGCGATGCAAACAACGACTTGCGTTGCGACTTGTACGATCTGTTGCCCATCGGCATCGGGAACGGAGCAACAGGTCCGGTACGGACAAGTGCTTCCATCACGTGGACGCCGCAAACCGCTAACGACTGGTCGCAAGTATTCTATACCGGCGTCAATTACAAATTCGCTGATTGTAACGGAGACGGAACCATCGACATCAATGACACGCTGGCCATTTCACAGAACTACGGCCTTTCTCACCCCTTGCGAATTGCTCCTGCTGTGAATGTTCAGAATACCGCATCGAGTCTCTACCTTATCGCTAGCACCAACACGGCCGGTCCGAACGACCCGATTGCAGTGGATGTGAACCTTGGATCATCGTCTGCTCCTGCGATGCACGTCTACGGCATTGCATTCAAACTCCTTTTCAATCCTTCCATCATTGACCCATCCTCATCGCTGTTCCAATTCGTCCCAAGTCAGCTGGGAACTCCCGGAGTCGACCTCCTTACCATGGTCCATACGGATTGGTCTGCCGGTGTTGTAGAAGCCGTTGCTGTGAGAATGGACGGACAAGAACAGGATATCGACTCTACCATCGCAGTATTCGATGTGGTGATTGTCGATAACGTTTCTGCCCGAACCATCCTCGGATTCGACCTCGCAGGTATCCGCGGCATTCGAGCAAATGGTATCCCACAATACTACGCTGTCGTGAACGATAGCGTCAATGTCAACTCCGGCACCACCGGCATCCATCAACTTTCCACTTCGGCCGCGACCGTATTTCCGAATCCTGCGAATAGGACAATACGGTGGACCGGAATCGACAACGTCAACGGCGTGGTACTGCGCGACCTCCGTGGACGGAAAGTATTTGAAACGGATGCCGGTTGGTCCGGAAATCAAATCGATGTCGCAAACATCCCTTCCGGCAGCTACATTATTGAGCTGGTTTCAGGAACAGAACTCCTGAGGAAGAAAATCAGTGTGATTCGTTGAGTTTGTTTCGTTTTCATGTGGAAACGCCCCCGGATTATCGGGGGCGTTTATTTTTATCCAGGCAGCAACGCGTCTCCACTCGCTTCTGATTCTCAATTCATATCACTTACAAATCATCGTACTCGTAAATATCCTGTATCCGTGTTCCAGCGGGCATTTCGCAAATGGGCTTGATCAGACCGTTGTTCAGGCCATACACCCAGCCATGCAGATGAGGTCGTTGTTCATGCTTCCACGCACGTTGGATAATCGACGTCTTTGCCAGATTCATCACCTGTTCTTCGACATTCAACTCCACCATCCGATTGATCTTTGATTCCTGATCAGCAATGGCATCCACTTCCTGACGATGGAAACGATACACATCCTTGATATTCCGTAGCCACTTATTGATGATACCCAGGTTGTGATTCGTCATGGCAGCACGGACACCGCCGCAACCATAATGACCGCAGACGATTACGTGCTTGACTTTCAAATGATGCACTGCGTATTCCAGGACCGTCAACAGGTTGAGGTCGGTATGCACAACCATGTTGGCCACATTGCGATGCACGAAGATCTCTCCTGGCTGAGTGCCTGTGATTTCATTGGCCGGCACACGACTGTCGCTGCAGCCGATCCAAAGGAAATCGGGAGTCTGCAAATGCGCCAGCCTCGAAAAGTATTCAGGATCATCCTGGACTTTCTCCTGTGCCCAGGCTTTGTTTTCCAATAACAGTTTGTGGTAGGAGTGCATGATGTCGGATTTTAGTAGAAGTGATTAGGAGGAAAATCCCTGATTCCTGTGTGCGCTGAATTTCAGTTCGACAGTGATGTTCTTTAATGAAGCGTGTTTTTGAAAATCCTCGATGACACCGATCACATCCTTATCGATATAATCAGCCCGCGTCAGATCAATCAGGACATAGGAGTCAGCAGGAATCTCTTCCAATTTTCTCTTCACGACAGGCTTATTGAGATAGGACACATCCTTTCTCATCCTGAAAAGATATCGCTTTTCATCGTTGACTACCACGACTGCTGAATGAAAATTGCTTTTTATGACAAAAAACAAACCGACCAGACAGCCTATCAGGATACCGATAAGCAGATCCGTGAGGAGAATGGCAGCGATTGTAATGACAAAAGGAAAGAACTGATCCAATCCCCGGCGGTAGAAGTCACGAAACAAGGATGGTTTTGCCAATTTGTAACCGGTATAAATCAACACCGCAGCAAGTGCCGATTTCGGAATCATGTTCATCACATGAGGGAAAAAGACGACACTTACTGCGAGAAGTAAACCATGGAAAATCACTGACGACTTGGTCCTTGCACCTGAGTTGATATTGGCCGATGTCCTGACGATCACAGAGGTGACCGGCAAGCCTCCCAATAATCCAGACACGACGTTACCGACTCCTTGGGCCTTTAGTTCCCGGTTGGTGGGAGTCACACGCTTTAGCGGATCCAGATTGTCTGCCGCTTCAATGCACAACAACGTCTCAAGACTGGCTACGATAGCAAGCGTCAACGCTGTGATCCAGACCTGAGGATTCGAAATGAAGGAGAAATCAGGAGCCACGAAAAACGAGAAGAACTCTTTCGCGGATCCAGCGACCGGAAGCGAAACAAGGTGGTCGGTGGAGAGCGCCTCAGCTGGAAAACTGGAAATCGCAAATTGGTTCATCACCACACCTGCAACAACCACGACCAAAGGAGCAGGGACGAGTCGTAGCATGCTCCCTTTATTGACAATCCATTTCTCCCACACCACCTGTAGGACAAGGGAGGTCAGCCCGATCATGAACGCCCATGGCAGAACATGAGAGAGCCCTTCGAAGATCCCGCTGAATGTATTCAAGTCGCCCTGCTGAAAAAACGATTCGTCGCCCTCATAGTCGGCATCATAACCCACCATATGAGGAAACTGTTTAAGGATAAGGATGAGTCCGATCGCTGCCAGCATTCCCTTTATCACCGATGAAGGGATATAGTCGCCGATCACTCCGGCTTTGATAAAGCCGAACAATAACTGCAAGACTCCTCCGATCACCACTGCTACCAGAAAAGCTTCATAAGCGGGAAGCTTCTCCAAGGCTGCAACAACGATAGCAGTAAGTCCAGCCGCTGGACCTGAAACACTCAACTGCGAGCCACTCAGAACGCCGATGACGATCCCACCCACGACACCTGCTACGATTCCAGCCATAAGAGGTGCCTGGGAACCCAACGCAATACCAAGACAAAGAGGCAACGCAACCAGAAATACAACGATAGATGCAGGAAGATCGCTTTGAAGGTTTTTAAGCAAGGAATCAGAAGTCTTATTCATGAAGTGAAAGGAAATTACAGTCGCTTGATATTAAGCTTTAAAGATACTTCAACAATCAATGGAATGTAAGGTTAAGGAATTCGGAGGCAAAAAAAAGCCCCGCAGCCGCGGGGCTTCACTTTTTCACTTTCTTTTAACCTTCCTCTCCAGGAAGATTCGAAGATTTGGTTTCGCTTAGTGGAACGGTTTGAGGGATGAAATCCTCCTCCGCTCCAGGCTTACCATAATCGTAAGCCCAACGGTGAACGGCTGGGATTTCACCGGGCCAGTTTCCGTGGATATGCTCTACAGGAGCTGTCCATTCGAGCGTATTGGAATTCCAAGGATTCTGTTCCGCCTTCCGTCCTCGATACATGCTGTAGAAGAAGTTGAATGCGAAGATGAGCTGCGCTAATCCTCCGAGTAGTGCAAATATACTGATCAATGCGTTGATGTTCAATGCACCATCGAAGCCTTCATATGCAGTGTAAGCATAGTAGCGACGAGGAGCGCCGGAAAGACCGACGAAGTGCATCGGGAAGAAAGTGCCGTACACGCCGATGATCGTCAGCCAGAAATGCCAATAACCAAGTCGTTTATCCATCATTCTCCCGAACATACGGGGGAACCAATGGTAGATACCGGCAAACATGCCGAAGATGGCAGAAGATCCCATTACGATGTGGAAGTGGGCGACTACGAAATACGTGTCATGGACATTGATATCCAAGGCAGAGTCACCCAGAATGATTCCCGTCAAGCCACCGGAGATGAAGAAAGAAACGAGCCCGATAGCGAACATCATGGCTGGAGAAAGCACGATGTTCCCTCTCCATAACGTAGCCAGGTAATTGAACACCTTCACCGCAGAAGGAATAGCGACTAACAATGTGGTGAATACGAATACGGAGCCAAGGAAAGGATTCATACCCGTGATGAACATGTGGTGACCCCATACGATGAACGAAAGGAATGCGATGACCAACATGGAACCGATCATGGCCTTGTAGCCGAAGATCGGTTTACGCGAATTGGTTGCGATCACTTCGGAAGCAAGACCAAGTGCAGGCAAAAGAACGATGTACACTTCGGGGTGACCCAAGAACCAGAACAAATGCTGGAAAAGTACCGGGGAACCACCAGCATGATGCAACGGTGCGCCATCGATGAAGATGTCGGACAAGAAGAAGCTGGTACCGAAACTGCGGTCGAACAACAACAACAAGGCTGCAGCGAAAAGGACAGGGAAAGAAAGGATACCCAGGATAGCCGTAATGAAAAAGGCCCAGATGGTGAGTGGCAGACGCGTCATGCTCATCCCTTTGGTGCGGAGATTCAGAATGGTGACCACGTAATTGATACCGCCAAGAAGTGCAGATGCAATGAAGAGCACCATACTGATCAACCAAAGCGTCATTCCGAGTCCGGAACCTGGAATGGACTGTGGTAATGCGGAGAGTGGAGGATAAACCGTCCAACCGGCTGATGCGGGGCCTGCTTCCACGAACAACGACATGGTCATCACGGCACAAGAGCCGAAGAAGAACCAGTAAGAAAGCATGTTCAGGAAACCGGAAGCCATATCACGTGCTCCGACCTGCAGAGGAATAAGCAGGTTACTGAACGTTCCGGACAATCCTCCGGTCAATACGAAGAACACCATGATGGTTCCATGGATGGTTACCAGCGCGAGGTAAAAACTCGGATCAAGCTTTCCATCCTTTCCCCACTTGCCAATGATGCTCTCTAGGAAGCCGAACTTCTGATCAGGCCATCCTAACTGCAAACGGAAAATGAGAGACATGATCATGGCGAGGAAAGCCATCACGATGGCCGTCACCAGGAACTGCTTCGAAATCATCTTGTGATCCTTACTGAACACATACTTGGTCCAGAAGGTATCGTGGTGTTCGTGGTGGTCATGGGCGCCATGGGCGTCGGTGTGACCGTGTGCATGCGTAGACATGTCGGATGATATTGTATTCGTTTATTCTTGTTTCGGCGATAAGCTTATTTGAGCGAAGCGACGGTTTTGTTAGGGATTGTGGAGGCACCAGCCGTTTTTGTAGAGTCGGTAGTAGGAGCCACCGGAGCGGCTTCTTCAGGACGTGCGAAAACGTATTGCTGACCTGCATACCATTTCTTGAACTCTTCAGGCGAAGTGACTACGACATTCATGCGCATCATGTAGTGAGCCACTCCGCAGATCTTGTTGCAAAGCAGGATGTAGGAGAACTTGTCGTTGCCGGTGATCAGCTTCATACTGTCAGTGGTGATCGTAGGCTCGAAATGGAATTGAGTCGTCATGCCAGGAACTGCGTTCATCTGTGCACGCAGATGCGGCAGATAAACGGAGTGGATGATGTCTCTTGAATGGATTTTCAGGACAACGGGTGTGTTGACAGGAAGATAAAGATCACGTGTGATCTTATCATCCTTTGCAAGCGGATCGGCTGCATCGACACCGAGTGGATTGTCGTCAGTGATGAGCTTGAAATTGGATTTACCCAATTGATTGTCCTGACCCGAGTAACGAGCCGTCCAATCGAATTGCTTGCCATAGATTTCGATCACCATTGCTTCTTTTGGCTCAGGACCCGTGATGTCAGTCCACAACTTCAAACCATAAACGATGAGACCCATCAGGACTACAGCCGGTACGGCGGTCCAGATCAACTCCAATTTATGGTTATCGGGATAGAAGTACGCTTTTTGACCTTTACGGTGGCGGTACTTGTATGCGAAACCGAACAACAGGACCTGTGTAATGATGAAAACAACGATGATGATGGCAAAGTTCAAATTCAGGTAATCGTCCGTCAAAACGCCATGCTTGGAGGCCGCTATCGGCAACAGGTATTTCTTGGCATCCAACGTGAAATAAGCCATCCCGATGAGTCCGGCCACAAGGAAGAGTATGAAAAACAAGCCGTTACGACGTGAGTCGCCGTCGTTCATGTATTCCTCGTCGCCGCGAAGCTCACGTACCAGTTCAAGTACGCGGATGATCCTCCATACCGTGATCAGGGCGAGGAGGACAGTGATAAGAACTAATAGTTTGGTCATGACAAGGGTATTCGTTTAGTAGATACGTAGGATGATCTCAGATGTGGTGATGCATGCTTTCTGCCAGCATCGGGTGGTTTTTCGCAACGAGCGGAGCCTTTGACAACTCACGGAAGGTGCTGAATAGGAAGAGGCCGAGGTAACCGACGAACGTGCCGATCTCCACGAAACCGATATGCCAGTGCGCTCCTACGGTTCCTGGTGTCACCATCAGGAATACATCCAACCAGTGACCACAGATGATGATGATTCCACCAACCCAAAGCACTTGTACTTTACGCTTTGCATCACGGGTCATCAACACAAGGAAAGGCGCAATGAAATTGACAATGAAGTTGCCGATCCAAAGAGTACGGAAGTACTCCCAGCGGGTCTGATAATACACCACTTCTTCAGGAAGGTTGGCATACCAGATCAGCATGAACTGGGAAAACCAGAGATAGGTCCAGAACACGGAGAACGCGAACATGAACTTGCCCACATCGTGAAGATGATTCTCATTGATGTGCTGCATGTATCCTCTTTTCTTGAGGTAAAGCACCAACAAGGCCATGGTAGCCATCCCACTCACGAAAAGACCGGCGAAGGTGTACCAACCGAACAAGGTAGAGAACCAATGAGCATCGATGCTCATCAGGAAATCCCATGCAGAAGTGGATGAAGTGACCGCGAACAACACGATGAATACGGCCGAAAGGACCATCCTGCGGCGGTAAGACTCGACTCCACCGACAGCATCCTCTTCGAGTGACTTCTTGCGAATCATCCAGGTGAATCCTACCCAGATCAAGGCGTAGGCAACCAATCGGATGGAATAGAAGGTCATATTCAAGAATCCACTCTTGCCATCAAGAATTGGATCGTACTCCGGGCTGTTTTTATCGTACAGTTCAGCATGCGTCCAATGGTAAAGATCATGATGACCCAACAAGAAAATCAGGATCATACCCGCCATGGAGAACTTCAGGAAACCAGCCATGGCTTCAGGTACGCGCAACAGCCCTGCTGACCAGCCCGACTGGGCGATCATCTGGACAGCAACGAAGAAGATGCCCGCCAAAGCGATGGCATTGAAATAAAAGTTGTTGATCAACAAGGAGGCCCATGCACGATGCGGATCGGTCATGAATCCGACAGCGATCGCTGCCACTCCTACGGCCATCATGACCAAAGGAAGCACCTTGTTGTTCTGATTGAGTTCGAATTTCTGGTCCGTCATAACGTTCGTCTTGATGGATTACATGTTGGTGGAAGCGACGGCTTTCGTCGAGTCCGTGGTGGTCGCAGCGGTTCCGCCTTGCTGAAGCGTCTGTACGTAGCGGATGATCTCCCAACGTTGGGTTGGAGTCAATTGAGAGGCGTGAGAGCCCATCATGTTCTTTCCATAGTGAATGGAGTGGAACATTTTGCCTTCAGAAAGATTTTTGAGCTGCTCGGAATTGTAAGCCGGAGGCTTAGGGCCGTTGCGCTGTACTACAGGTCCATCGCCTTGTCCGGTAGCTCCATGGCAGATCAGACAGTAGTTTTCGAAAAGACGCTTGCCTTCTGCAAGGGAGACTTCGGAAAGTTCAACCGGATTCTTGAGTCCACTACCGGCTGCCTCGTATCCATCAGTAGTCTGAGGATAATTGGCCATCATGAAATCATGACTCATCTGACGATCGACATCCGTATAGACAGCATTGCCTCGCGCAACAGTACCAGTGACTGGCTGACGGGAAGTCATACTATCCTTGAAGTTGGGATTCGATGAGTAGGTCTCATAAGCGGGTCCGCGGTACATGTCAGGCATGTATTCCGTTCCGGTGCTTTTGGAATCCTCCGATGGAGAGGCGCAGGAAACCATCGACAAGACGGCTGCTGCGGGTAGAAAATATTGGAAGAGCTTATTCATGCTGGATTTCAGGCGGATTGAAGTGAATTGAGTAGCACCTCGGAAGCACCTGCAGATTTCAACTGTGCAGAAATGCTATCCAACTGGCTTTCGTCCTTCACAT
>JBJTRB010000045.1:0-3503 GCA_046075925.1 Bacteroidota bacterium
ATATGGTGGTCAGGATGAAGCCCAACGCGACTGCAATCAGGATGATTCCGATGATGTGGGAACGCTTCATGTCTTCAGGAGTTTTTCTTGAAGCGTTCCCACATCATCGGAATCATCCTGATTGCAGTCGCGTTGGGCTTCATCCTGACCACCATATCCGACTCAAGCACCTATGCTACCTTCAGTATTGCAGCCGAGCATCCATCCAGGACGTACCATGTAGTAGGTCGTCTGGTCAAAGAGAAACCACAGGAGTACCTTCCTGAACAGAATGCCAACCTGTTCACTTTTTACATGATCGACAATGAAGGTGCGGAAAGGAAAGTGTTGTTGAACCAGGCCAAGCCCCAGGATTTCGACAAGTCGGAGCAGATAGTAGTGGTAGGGAAATCGGAGAACGATGCATTCATGGCCTCTCAAATCCTGATGAAGTGTCCCTCCAAGTACAATAACCCGAAAGACCAGAACCCGGAAAAAATGATGAGACAGGGCTAAGGCACTGTCATACAGAATCCATGCAGATAGACTACATAGGCGAAGAGCTTTTTTGGGGCGCACTTGGGAGATTCTTAATCGCTCTCTCTTTTTCATCGGCCCTGCTTGCTGCCGGAGCCTATTATCAATCTCACCGTACCGGCGACAGCGCATGGAAATCCATCGGTAGAAAATCATTTTGGGTACATGCCCTTTCCGTGGTCGGAATCATCCTGCTGCTGATATCACTCATCCTGCGACACCGATTTGAATATTACTACGTCTGGGAACACAGTAACACCGTAATGCCACTGCGTTATGTGTTATCGTGCTTATGGGAGGGCCAAGAGGGGAGCTTTTTGCTTTGGAGCTTCTGGCACTGTGTTTTAGGTGTCCTTCTGATCCGCTTTGCAGGTGAATGGGAGAATACTGTGCTTTCGGTCTTCAGCATCGTACAAGTCTTCCTCGCCTCGATGCTGCTGGGCAGCTACATCTTTGATTACAAATTAGGCAGCAATCCTTTCACATTATTGAGAGAACATCCGGACTTCGCCAACCTGCCTTTCATCACCATGCCGGATTACCTGCAGAAGATCCAGGATGGTCGAGGATTGAATCCTTTGTTGCAGAATTATTGGATGACGATCCATCCTCCTACCCTGTTCCTTGGCTTCGCCTCTACGCTTGTTCCGTTTGCATTCGCCATGGGCGGATTGATGCGAAAGAAGTACGACCAATGGGTGAAACCTGCACTTCCCTGGACCTTCTTCAGCATCATGATTCTTGGCACAGGCATCCTGATGGGCGCTGCGTGGGCCTACGAGTCACTCAGCTTTGGCGGATTCTGGGCGTGGGATCCGGTCGAAAACGCATCGCTTGTCCCCTGGATGCTGATTGCCGCACTTGGACATGTGCTTCTCATCCAGCGACACCGTAACCGATCGCTTTGGTCGGCGTACATTCTCGCATCACTCGGGTTCCTACTCATCCTCTACTCCACCTTCCTGACGCGGAGTGGTATTCTAGGGAACTCTTCTGTACATGCATTCACTGACTTGGGCATGTCGGGACAGTTGATCGTCTACATGGCATTCTTCATCGTCATGGCTGGCTGGCTGTTGATTGTGAACCGAAAATCGATTCCCACAACACCCGAGGAGGAGCATCTCACATCCAGGGAATTCTGGATGTTCATCGGCGTGTTGGTGTTGGTACTGGGAAGTATCCAAATCACCTTCACGACTTCACTTCCGGTGATCAACAAAATTTTCGGAACCAAATTGGCTCCACCGGCCGATGTGATCGATCATTACAACCGCTGGCAGGTGCCGGTGGGTATCCTTGTGAGTCTGTTGATCGGAGGAGCTCAATTCCTACGTTATAGGAACACCCCTGGAAAAGATATCATCCGGGCGCTTGCAAGACCGTTCCTCATCAGTTGCATACTTACTGCAGCAGCCATCTTTATTTTAGGAAGCATGAGAGTGCATTATCTCATACTGCTTTTCGCTTCACTCTTTGCAGTAACAGCCAATACGGATTATCTCTTCAGTCGATTGAAAGGAAGATTTGCGCATGCCGGATCAACCATCGCTCACATCGGGATCGGACTGATCTTACTCGGAGCGCTTGTTTCCAATGCAAAGCAGGAGGTGATTTCAAAGAATGTCAAGCTCATCGATCTGGGAAAAGATTTTCCCAACAACGAGAATATCATGATCGAGGAGAAAACGGATACGTTGCCGATGGGCCCCTACCAGGTCACCTATTCAGGAAAGGACAAAGAAGGTTATCACATCTACTATAACATAGACTACTTCACTACAGAACCCTCCACTGGTACCAAGAAGCTGGCCTTCCGACTTCGACCTATGGTGCAGTTGAACGAACGGATGGGAAACGTAGCGGAACCTGCCACACGCCATTTCATCGACAAGGACATTTACACTCATGTCACCTACGCAGAAATCGAGAAGAAAGACGACTCATCGGGCGATTTTCTTCCGGCAAAGGAGCATGAGCTGACTCCAGGTGATACGTTCTTCACCAGCAATTCTTACGTCATCCTTCGTTCCATTGAAAAGGAAGTCGACAGGCAGAAATACCATCTAGAAGCATCCGATGTGGCCGTGATTGCCCGACTCGATGTCGAAGACCTCAATCGAAAACATTACTCGGTCGAACCGGTTTTCCTCATCCGCGAATCCTCTATCTACACGCTTCCAGTGGAAGTCCCTGAGCTCGGCCTTTCACTTGAGTTCTCCAAAATCGACCCTCAGAAAGGTTCCTTCATCATTTCCGCGGCAGAGCGTAAATCAAACAAAAAGGACTTCATCATCATGAAAGCCATCATCTTCCCCTGGATCAACATCCTATGGATCGGCTGTCTGATGATGATCATCGGCTCAGTGATGGCCATCAGAAAAAGAATCTTCACAAACTCTCCTTCCCCTGCATCATGAAGGTCGTGCTGATCGGCTCCGGAAACCTTGCTCACCACTTAGGGCACGCCTTCTACAAAAAAGGCATCACCATTCAGCAGGTCATGGGTCGTTCAGCAAGTTCTGCAAAAAAACTATCCCGGTCGCTCCACTGCGCATGGTCTATCGATTCCAGCAGATTGGATTTGTCAGCCGACTTGTATCTCCTGGCTGTTTCGGATCACGAGCTACCAGCTGCCATTTCCGAATTTCCATTGCTCAAGGACAAGGTGGTTGTTCATACTTCCGGCACTGTTCCGCTATCCGTTTTTCCTCGCAGCTTCAAACATGCCGGTGTCTTCTGGCCGGTACAAACACTGACTAAAAAAGAAGCGCTGACAAACAACCGATTCCCCGTATGCATCGAGTACCGTTCAACAATCGCTCGAACGCGAATGAGAAAACTAGCAAAATCCATCGAGTGTAAGTCCGTCGAGCTAAAAAGTAGTGACAGGGAACTGCTTCACTTGAGCGCTGTCATGGTGAACAATTTCACCAATCATCTTTACACGTTGGCCGAGGAATTATTGCGAAAGAAAAAAATCGATT
>JBJTRB010000046.1:0-4907 GCA_046075925.1 Bacteroidota bacterium
TTTTATCACTTACTCCTCCCCCCTTCCAATCCCAACCGGTCTTTCACGACTGTAGTGACTTCAGGAATCAATCTTTCACCGATCGGCTCCAGTAATTCACGCGCATTGTTACGAGGATTCTTAATTCTTGATGAAATAGGATACGCATTCATGTCATCTGCAGGATAAGGCTCCAGCAATTCGGTGACTTCGTTCAAATGCTCTGCCCGCAACCAACGAGCTTCATCCGACCTTCTAAGGACCACGGGGGAACGATGATGTGGTAATTGCTGCAAAAGACTGTTGGGAGGCGCTGTTACAATAGCAAACGAATGCACCTGTTCTCCATTTTCCGGATTCAGCCAAGTGTCCCATATACCTGCCATCGCAAAGGGTCGACCGCTACGCAGGTACACGACAAACGGTTTATCAAGTCCCTCGTCTTTTGTGCCTTCGATGAATGCATCGGCAATCACCAGGCAACGCTGTGAACGGATCGGCTTCCTGAAAGAAGGTTTACTGATGATCCCTTTTCCGCCTTTGTAATCTGGACTATTCTCAGGATTGCCATCTCCTTCTGAGCGAGCATTGAAAAGATACATGCGCTTCTTTGACCAGGAAGGACAAAGTCCGAATGTGAACAGTTGCAATTTATTGGGCTCCACGTTAGTGATGACCGGCGCCAAAGCACCGGGACCAAGATTGTAGTTGGGCTTGAGTGCTGTTGCCGCTTGATCGGCTGTTACATTGAACCGCTTTTCGATGGTTTCTACACTCGATACGATGACGTAGCGGCCGCACATGGAGTTGGAAGTTGATGTATGGATTACAAGTGAGAAAGAAATCCGTTCTTAAATATCAAAAGTCAGGATGAATTTGATTCAATCGGAAGTAGTCGAGGTACCCGATCATCAGGAGCCTTTTACTTTTTTCCAATTCAGATAATCAGCCGGATGTACAGGACGATCTGCATCCAGCTCCCGTAGCGGTTCACACGACTTCAGTGTAACACGTAATTCGGAAGGAAGTCTTTGATACAATCGTGTACCTTCTGTCTTCCAGGCCAGCATTTCATCGGACACATCCTTGACCACCTTGGCCGGATTCCCGACTGCGATTTTGCGATCGGGAACCTCTGCTCCCTCCGGAACGAATGTCAACGCACCGATGATGCACCCCTCGCCTACTTTCACATGATCCATTACAACCGCATTCATTCCCACCAAACTGTTTCGTCCGATCGAGGAACCGTGGATTACGGCACCGTGTCCGATATGAGCACCCTCTCTCAGATAAACAGTGATTCCAGGAAACATATGCACGACACAATTCTCCTGCACGTTGCATCCATCCTCGATGACGATCCGACCCCAATCTCCGCGAATGACCGCTCCGGGTCCGATATAGACATCTTTCCCTATGATGACATCACCTATCACCACAGCGGATTCGTGAACGAATGCCGATGGATCGACTACTGGACGAAACCCATTGAATGAATAGAACATGGATCAGGCTTTTTCGATCACTACGGCAAATCCCTGTCCGACACCGATACACATCGTTGCGACAGCATAGCGTTTTCCTTGCTCATGAAGTTCCAGTGCAGCAGATCCGAGGATCCGCGCCCCCGACATGCCGAGCGGATGACCCAATGCAATCGCTCCACCATTCGGGTTGATGCGAGGATCATCATCCGCTAATCCCCAAGCACGTATGCATGCGAGCGATTGAGCAGCAAAAGCTTCGTTCAGTTCGATCACATCGATGTCTTTCCAGGAAAGTCCAGCTTTCCCCAGTGCGCGGTTAGAAGCCTCAACGGGACCGATACCCATGATGCCAGGCTCTACGCCGACAACCGCGGACGAAACGATACGTGCCAGTGGCATGAGCCCGGAGGTCTTCAAGCCATCTTCCGAGGCCAGCAACAAAGCGGCTGCGCCATCGTTCAGGCCGGATGCATTACCTGCAGTGACTGAGCCATCTTTCCTGAACGACGCCTTGAGCTTGGACAGTACTTCAAGCGATGTATCCGGTTTGATGAACTCATCGGCATCGAACGGCTTCGGGTCTCCTTTTTTCTGGGGAAGCATGACCGGAACGATTTCTTTGGAGAAACGTCCTCTGGCACGAGCTGCAGCCGCCTTCATCTGGCTGTTGTAGGCAAAACGGTCTTGGTCATTCCTTGTGATACCATCGCGTGCGGCTAGGTTCTCCGCTGTCTCCCCCATGGCTTCCACTCCGTAACGCTCTTTCATGAGCGGATTGACGAACCTCCAGCCGAAGGAAGAGTCGAACAGTTGGGCATCCCGTCCATAAGGAGTGGACGTCTTTGACATCACCCATGGACCACGAGTCATGTTTTCGACACCGCCGGCAATTGCGAACGCTGCGTCGCCTACTTGTATCATACGGGCTGCACTGACTGCAGCTGACAAGCCTGAGGCACAGAGTCGGTTGACGGTTTCTCCCGGGACATTGATGGGCAATCCTGCCATGAGCAACGCCATGCGTGCCACATTCCTGTTGTCCTCGCCAGCCTGATTGGCGCAGCCAAGTATCACGTCACCGACTCTTGAAGGGTCGAGTGATGGGTTTCTGCGTATCAACTCACGCAGTACGATGACGGCAAGATCGTCGGCTCGGACGCCAGCCAATGACCCGGCGAAATTTCCTATGGGTGTCCTGATGGTATCGACTATGAAAGCTTGTTTCATGGATGATGTTTGAAGTTTCAAACCTCCCATTCCTTGGAGGTGCGGTAAACGGTTCCTTTGAATAAAGCAACCGTCTTTCCTGACTGGTCAGTGATTGTGATATGATAAATGGCGATCTTATCGGTAAGCGAGACTTCCTGGGCGGTTGCAGTGATAACATCTCCTTCGCGCAATGCGACAGTGTGTGAAATGGATGTCTCGACAGAAACCGATTTGCGGCCGTGGCCATTGGACGCGAAGGCAAGAGCGCTATCGGCTAAGGAGTAGGTGATTCCACCATGAGCAATGGCGAAACCGTTCAACATCTCTTTGCGGATGTTCATCCTGAGCACACATCCTCCAGGGGTAACATCGATCACCTCGATACCCAGCCATTGACTGAACCAATCCTGGTCATACATCTTCTGGACAACCCGTTCGGCGATGCTTTTATCCATGGCGTATACTGATTTTTTTCAGGAACGGAATCTCAATCCCTCACGAGCGGTCCGACGTAGCAACACACTGCATCGGTATCTGTCATCCTGATACTCCTCATAGAGCTGATGAAGTTCTTCGACGATGGAAGCAGCTCCAAGTTCGTCGCACCATTGAAGCAACCCTTTGGGATAATTCACTCCTTTGGTCATGGCCAAATCGATATCGGCAGCCGAGGCTACTTGAAGATACAAGGCATCAGCAGCTTCATTCACCAGCATGGAGATCACCCTTTTGAAAATCCTTTCGGCGCGAACGGGATCACGATCCGGTTCCGGCAAAACAGCCCCTTCCTGGTAATCGTAATATCCCATGCCTGACTTACGACCGAAGCGGCCGGCTTCGACCATTCTTTTCTGGGTTAGGCTCGGACGATAACGAGGATCCTGATAGAACTGTTTCCAAACCGTTTCAGTGACGGTGTAATTGATATCGTTACCGATCAAGTCCATGAGTTCGAATGGTCCCATCCGGAATCCACCTTGCTCGCGTAACGCCCAATCGATGGTGGCCATGCCTGCAGCACCATCAGGAAGGTCCATCCATCTTTCCTCGAAAATGCGAATGGATTCTCCATAGAATGATCGTGCTACACGGTTGACAATGAAGCCCGGTGTGTCTTTGGCAACCACAGTCGATTTGCCCCACGCACTGATGGTAGCAACCGATCTGTCGAGCGCATGCTTAGCGGTCTGAACGCCGGGTACCACTTCAACCAAGGGCATCAAAGGAGCGGGATTGAAGAAGTGGATTCCTACGCAACGTTCAGGGCGGGAACATGCAGCAGCAATGGAGGTGATACTCAAAGAAGAAGTATTGGAAGCAAGAATGGCATCAGCGGATACGATCGTCTCCAAGCGACGAAAGAGATCCTGTTTGGCAGCCACGTCTTCTATGATGGCCTCAATGACCAGCTGTGCGGAAGAAAGCGCATCCAGTCGATCCAGATATTGAATCCTGTCTTGAATCGCCTTGGCTGCTTCCGGTGTCGACTTTCCTTTTTCAATCGCCTTTGAAAAAAAACCTGCGTGCGATTTCCTTGCTTTTTCGATAGCGCCTGGAAATGAATCGAACAATGCGACAGGATGTCCGGCTTGTGCTGCCACCAAGGCAATTCCGGCACCCATGGTACCGGCCCCTACAACAGCTATTGGAAGAGAAGAGTCGATGATATCTGGCATCTTTCACAAAGTTAGAAAAGGAACATAGGAGGCGAAACCGAACTGGAAATACCTTGTTCGGGGAGGCAACATTACACGGAAAGGCCAAAGACAAAAGCCTTGCTTTTTAGGATGACCGGACTTATATTTGCATCCCTTTTCCGGGAAGAGTTCAAAAAACCCCGAAAAAAGAGAAAAAACGAGGAATTTAATACCATGGCTAATCACAAATCATCCCTGAAGCGTATCCGTAACAGCGAGGCAAAGCGCCTTCGTAACCGCTATCAGGCCAAGACGATGCGTAACGCATTGAAAAGCTTCTTGCAATTGACCGACAAAGCAGAGGTCAAAAAGGAACTTCCCAAGCTCACCTCGATGCTTGATCGTCTTGCCAAGAAAAACGTCATCCACAAGAACAAGGCCTCCAACCTGAAGAGCGAGTTGGCTGTGCACTTGAATCACATCAAATAATTCAACGTTGACGGGACCAACGAACGGGGCTGCCTTAATCAGGCAGCCCTTCTTTTTTTAATACCGCATTAAATCACCACCATCGTCTGACTTGCACTTGTTT
>JBJTRB010000047.1:0-5446 GCA_046075925.1 Bacteroidota bacterium
GGAGAAATGACCAATTTATCGTACTGCTTCCAGCGATCACCGATCTCCTCATCGTTCATGAACACATCCACCTTCACACGGGCATCTGCCGCCTCAAGCAAGTGCAGCAGGTTGTAGGTGAAAGAATCGTGGTTGTCGTAAAGAAGAATCCGCACTTTGTAGCGAGAGACGTGAATTGATCAGCAAAAAAACGAAATTAGCGGACATGAAGACCATTGTCAACACTACCGGTGCTCCTTCCCCGATCGGCCCTTACAGTCAGGCGGTTGTAGCAGGGAATTTCCTATTCGCCTCCGGAATGATCGCCATCAATCCATCGAACGGACAGCTGAACACCATCAACATACTCCAGGAAACCACCCAAGTGATGCAGAACATCGGTGAGGTGTTACGCGCTGCCGGATTGGATTATGGTGATATCGTCAAGACGACCATCTTCCTGAAGGATATGAATCAATTCGCCTTGGTGAACGATGTTTACAGTCAGTTTTTTCAAAAGGATTTCCCGGCGCGCGAAACCGTTGAGGTGAGCAGACTGCCCAAAGACGTCAATGTCGAAATTTCCGTAACCGCATTACTGCGCAAGTAACGATCCACTAGTCGGTTACCACTGTTGGCCGGTCCATGAAAGGAACGAATCGCGTTGGACGGCAGATGCTTCTTTTTTCCGCTTCACTGTCCAAACGGGAAAGTAATTCGCCCCGTCCTCGACCAAAAGGAGTTCACGCATTCTTTTCATGGGGGTCTGAACGGACAATCGCTCGCCCCTTCCATGTTGCTTGAAAAAATCGGCCAGCTCGCTTTCCGGTTGCTCGTCGTTGACAGCGACAATCTCATCGTCTTTCGCCAATCCTGCTTGATCAGCCGGGGAGCCAGGAAGTACGGATGTCACCTTGAATCGGCCGTTTTCACCCATCACCCTGAAGCCGAAACGACGTTCATGATGGATTACGGTCGGTTCTCGCACAAGCTGACAGCCGACATGGTCCAACAATTCCTGTAAATGCGGCTCGACCGGCACTGTTCCATGAATGAAGTCCGAAAAGAAATCAATCAACGAACTCCCAGCGAACTGTTCGATCACGGAACGGTAGTCCGCTTCGGTATAGCCGTGCTCTTTTTTTCCGAAGTCGTTGAACAAGGTGCGCATCACATCATCCAATGAATAGCGATCACCGCTCGATCTCCTGATGAGCAGATCGGTCATTAATGCAAGAACGGACCCTTCATCGTAGATGGAGGTCTTGCGATGAGGAGCACCGGGGACATATCCATCCAACCAGGTATCAAAAGAAGCTTCTGCAACCGACATGTGTAGTCGGGCATAACTATCGAAATGCTTCTTCAACCGTAAATCGATTTCCTCCAGGTATCGATCGACAGGAAAGAAACCTGAGCGTGCGAGAAACAGGTCGCCATAATAGGTGGTCACTCCTTCGTAGACGTATCCGAGCCTGGAGTAATTTTCCGAGGCATAATCATAGGGCAGTAGATCGGCAGGACGGATGCATTTTACGTTCCATACATGAAATAATTCATGCGATGCCACCCCGATGAAATCATCGTAGATAGCAGACTCCATCAACTCATGGCCGGGACCCAATGCCAATACGGTGGAGCGCAAATGTTCGACGCCATGATAAAACCTGTAAGGAAGCAACAAGACCAGGAAGTGATACTCGTCCACAGGCAATCCGCCCATCGTATCGATCTGCACGCGTGAAAAAGCGGAAAAGTCGTGAAGGATGCGTGACCAGTCAGGCTCCGATTTACCGTATAACCAGACATGAAAACGAGTACCATGGACGTCGTATGATCGACGATCGATGGCTCGTGCTGCCATAAACGGACTGTCGACCAACTCATGAAAATCAGTCGCCTCGAAAACGCCATAGGCCGGGGAGTTCATTGAACAAGCGATTTGCATCCCATCCGGCAGCTCCAACTCCAACGTGCACGGCTCATGCATCCGTTCGATCAGGTATAAACAACAATGAACCGGATTGATGTACACCAGCTCCTCGTCGATCCAGCAAGCACCAGCATCAGGTTGTGCGCAATAGTATTCGTACCTGACCGTTACGCTATCAACACCTTGTGTGGCTACATTCCAGGTATGGCTGGAGCTCTTCCACGATTTCAACTCCTCGCCGTGAGGTCCGTACGCTTTCCATTTCCTGACATTTTTTGCAAAGTTGCCGCGTTCGTAGCGACCCGGGCGCCAGGAAGGCAGATGAAATTGAACAGTGGCAGCGTCTACCCCATCGACGCGTAAAGTGATGTCCGCATACCGGGACGGGCGATTAGGGAATCTGAAGGTATAATGCATGGATCAAAGCAATCGCAAGAGGTTCAAAGATCGAATAATCGTGCTGCATAACGGCATAAAAGCGAGCAAGATACCAACATGCATCAGGCTCGACGAAATGGCAAACAATGGTTATCTTCGCGGACCTGAAAAGAAGATCCTGAACCTATGAATTTCGACCTCATTGTCATCGGAAGCGGACCTGGCGGATATGTTGCCGCCATTCGCGGAGCCCAACTAGGAATGAAGACCGCAGTCATCGAGCGTTCCGAGCTCGGTGGTGTGTGCCTGAACTGGGGATGCATCCCCACCAAGGCCCTGTTGAAAAGCGCTCAAGTATATGAATACCTCCTGCATGCTCAGGATTATGGTGTGAAAGCGACCGGAGTCGAGGCTGATTTCTCCGCCATGGTGAAACGTAGCCGAGGAGTAGCCGACGCCATGAGTAAAGGCGTACAGTTCCTCATGAAGAAGAACAACATCGAGGTGATCGCAGGTAATGCAAAGCTGAAGTCAGGAAGAAAAGTCGAAGTAACTTCTGCAGATGGCAAAAGCACTGTTTACGAAGCCAAGAATATCGTGATTGCGACTGGCGCTCGTTCCAGAGAGTTACCGAACCTGAAACAGGACGGCAAGAAAGTGATCGGCTACCGAGAAGCCATGACCCTGACCAACCAGCCGAAATCTATGGTGGTAGTAGGTTCCGGTGCGATCGGGGTCGAATTCGCATATTTCTATAATTCAATTGGCACCAAGGTGACCATTGTAGAATACCTGCCCAACATCGTTCCGCTGGAAGACGAAGAAGTATCCAAACAGTTGGCTCGCTCCTTCAAGAAATCGGGAATTGAAATCATGACCGAATCCTCGGTGGAAAGCGTTGACACATCCGGAAACGGCTGCAAGGTCAAAGTCAAGACCAAAACAGGAGAAACGACGCTGGAGTGCGATGTCGTGCTTAGCGCAGTAGGTATCGCTGCCAATATCGAGCAACTCGGCTTGGAAGATGTAGGGATCGCAACAGACAAAGGACGCATCCTGGTGAATGAATGGTACCAGAGCAACATGCCCGGCTACTTCGCCATCGGTGACGTGATCAACACTCCTGCACTCGCTCACGTAGCTTCTCACGAAGCGATTACGTGCATCGAACGGATCGCAGGCATGCACGTGGAGCCGATGGATTACAAGAACATCCCTGGTTGCACCTATTGTCAACCTGAAATCGCCTCCGTCGGCTATTCAGAAAAAGCAGCCAAAGAAGCCGGCTTCGAAATCAAAGTCGGAAAATTCCCATTCTCTGCCAGTGGAAAAGCCAAGGCCGGAGGAACCGCCGATGGATTTGTCAAAGTGATTTTCGATGCCAAGTACGGCGAATGGCTGGGAGCCCACTTGATCGGAGCGAATGTGACCGAGATGATCGCAGAAGTCGTAGCTGCCAGGAAACTGGAGACTACCGGACATGAGATCATCAAAGCTGTTCACCCCCACCCTACCATGAGTGAAGCGATCATGGAGGCGGTTGCTCAGGCGTACGGCGAGTGCATCCATCTCTGATCCGACCACTAAAGTCGGATTCGATCCAAACACGCTACTAACATGTGCGGCATCACCGGCATCGTCGCCCTGACAGAACAAGGAACCGAGCGATTATCCAGATTGGAGATTGCACTTCCGACTCTTTCAAGGAGAGGGCCGGATGATAGTGGCATTTTCCACGACCGAAGGATCGCATTGGGCCATGCCCGCTTATCCATCATCGACACCAGCCACGCCGGACACCAACCGATGTCGGATCCTACCGGCAGGTACACGATTGTTTTCAACGGGGAATTTTTCAATTTCAAATCACACAGGGAGCTGCTGCTGCAACAAGGAGTCGCCCTGAACTCGGCCTCCGATACCGAGGTACTGCTGAACTGGTATATGTTGGAGGGACCGGAATGCCTTCATCGTATCAACGGTTTCTTCAGCTTAGCGATTTATGATCGACGTGAAAAAAGCCTGTTCATCGCGCGTGACCGTTTCGGTGTAAAACCGTTGCTTGTCTACCAGGACCAGGACCAGTTGATTTTTGCAAGCGAGATGAAAACGCTCCTTGCTATGGGAATACCCAAGAAACTGGACAGAGCGTCACTTGAGACTTACTTGCACCTGAATTACATCCCAGGCCCTAACTCCATCCTCGAGGGTGTCACCAAACTGGAGCCCGGACATTACCTGTTCATTCAAGATATCGAGAACACTCCGGTCATTGAGAAAAAAAGATATTATACGTTAGAGGACCGCTCAGAAGTGGAGCGCGTTACGAACTATCAGAGTGCCTGCAAGCAGCTTGAAACCTTGATGGAGGCTGCCGTGGAACGTCGCATGGTAGCGGATGTCCCATTGGGAGCATTTCTATCCGGCGGAATCGACTCATCGATTGTGACGGGATTGGCTGCCCGAAGCACAAAGGGATTGAAGACCTTTTCCATCGGCTTCCGCGACGAGCCGATGTTCGATGAAACGCAGTATGCTGAGGCGGTAGCTCGTATGCACCACACGGATCATACCGTATTCAGGCTGTCGAATGACGATTTGTTCAGCATATTGTTCGACGTACTGGACTATCTGGATGAGCCCTTCGGTGACTCCTCAGCATTGAATGTCTTTTTGCTCAGTAGAGAAACCAGAAAGCAAGTGACCGTTGCCTTGAGCGGCGATGGAGCTGACGAAGTTTTTGGCGGATACAACAAACACGAAGCCGAATGGAGGATGCGCAACAACAACGTATCAAGCAAACTTGTCCGATTGGGCGCGCCTATCTGGAAAGTCCTTCCGAAATCCAGAAACTCCAAGCTGAGCAACGTAGTCAGAAAACTGGACCGCTTTGCAAAAGGAGCGGCACTATCTCCTGCTGACAGGTATTGGCGTTGGGCAGGCTACACAGATGAGCAGGAGATTACTACCATTCTGCTTGGAGGAAGTGATCTTTCCGCATTTGCTTCAAGGAAGAAATCGGCAACCAAGTACATTGTGGGTGGCGAGTCGATGAACGATGTGCTGCTGAACGACGTTTCCCTTGTTCTGACCAACGACATGCTGCAGAAAGTCGACCTGATGTCGATGGCCAACTCGTTGGAGGTCCGCTCACCA
>JBJTRB010000048.1:0-4430 GCA_046075925.1 Bacteroidota bacterium
TAAAGGCCATTATCCGTTCCTACATACAACAGATCGGCTAGTTCAGGATCCTCGCGTACGACGTTCAATGGCTCATAGGGTAATTGCGCAGAAAGCGACGACCAATTCTTACCGTAGTCCTCGCTCACGAACAGGTATGGAGCGAAATGATCGCTTCGTCCGCCCGTCATGGTGACGTACAATCTGCCTTCCATGTGAGCAGAAGCGACGATACGGGAAAAATACAATCCTTGTGGAAGACCGGAATCGATACGCTCAAAGGAGTAACCGGCATCCTTGCTCATCCACAAGCGGCCATCGTCAGTGCCTGCATAGATCAACCCGAAACGCAAAGGGGATTCGTGTATGGCAGTGATTGTATTGAAAGGAACATCGCCCTTCTTGTCAGCAGCAGTCAGATCGGCGGTGAGCGTCTTCATTTCTTCGCCTTTGTTCATCGAGCGATGAAATCTGTTCGTGCCGAAATAGAGAATATCCTGATTGTGACGTGAAAGCCAGATGGGGGTCTGCCAATTGAAACGGAAGTTAGACTCACCGATGTCATTAAGTGGATGAATGTAAACATCCGGTTCATCCTTGTCCTTGTCGAGACGGTAGTAGTTGCCGAACTGATATCCGGTATAAACCGTCCTATTGTCTCTGGTGTCGACCATGACTTGCATACCATCGCCGCCCATGATGAATTTATAAGGATAGCGTCCGCTGTCATGCCAACCTACTGAAAGATCGGAACGCGAAGACCCCGTCCAAACACCATTGTCCTGAAGTCCTCCGTAAACGTTATAAGGGTCAGCCATGTCCACATTGACCGAATAGAACTGACCTACAGGAGGGGTGTTGGCTTTGAACCACGACGCGCCATCATCATAAGAGATATTCACGCCACCATCGTTGCAATTGATGATGTGCCCGTCTTTCCTCTTGTTCATCCAGACGGCATGATGGTCACCGTGGACGTTGTCACCATCTATGGTGTGGAAAGTCTGTCCGCCATCGGTCGACATCACGAGCGGAACACCGCATAAGACGACCTTTTTGTCATCGGTCGGCGACACGAACACTTTACCGAAATAATAACCATAAGTGTAGTAAAGGTTTTTCAAAAACTCCTTGTTTGTCTTCTTCCAGGATTTTCCTCCATCCTCGGAACGGTACAATTCCGCGCCGATGACCGGGGTATCGAACAAGGAATTATTGGCGTCGTTCAGGTAATCGACGATCTCGTCCGAAACGATCGAATCCGAACTGACAAGCTCTTTCAAGTTCTTGGCAGTATATTTTTCGGGCACGTCATTGGCACGAAGGAACTTGTCCAACTTCTTATCAGAGAGTGCTAGGAATTGCTGCTTGGTCAATCCTTTCAGCTCCTTTGCTTCAAGCACAGCGGTATCTTTTTTCTCTTCGGGACGCTTGTATTGGTTGTCGACCACTGCATAGAGGATGTCTGTCTTGCCAGGAAAAACAGCCAGACCGATTCGACCTACACCATCTCCAACGGGAAATCCGGCCCCCTCGGTGGTCATGTTTTTCCAAGAGGTTCCACCATCAGCTGATTTATAAATACCGGATCCTGATCCACTCTCGACAAAATTCCACATGCGACGCTCCCGATGCCAAGCGGCAGCGTAGAGTTTATCGGGATCTTCGGGATCCATTTCCAGATCGACCACGCCCGTATTATCATCAATGTAAAGAATGCGCTTCCAGGATGTGCCCCCATCAACCGTTTTATAGACTCCGCGATCAGGGTTGGAAGAAAACAGGTGCCCCAAAACAGCTACATAAACGATATCCGGATTTCGTGGATCGATGATCACCTTACCGATGTGATGCGATTCCGGCAGACCTTTGTACTGCCAGGTCTTACCAGAATCGAGTGAGCAGTAGACTCCGATGCCGGCATATGAACTACGGCTGGAATTGACTTCGCCAGTGCCGACCCAGATGCGACCGCGTTTCCAATCGACATCGAAGTCGCCGATGGTGATGACGTCTTCCTGGTCGAATACCGGGGTAAAGGACTGACCATTGTTCTTGGTGTGCCAGAGTCCGCCGGAAGCGTAAGCAACATAGAATTCGGTAGGATCATCGGGATTCACATCGATGTCTACGGCACGACCACTCATGATGGTCGGACCGATATTGCGAAAAGGCACATTCCTTACGAGCGATTGACGCTCGATTAGCTTACGACGTGCTATCCCTTCCATTCGCTCCTTCGCAGGCGTAGGAGCCGGCTGTGCGGTTACGAATTGACCACTGAAACAAAAAAACAGCATGACGAATTTGATACATCTCAGCAAGTTGATTGTATGAATTCGCAGTTCGGATTGGCAGTTGTTTTTGGACATCGACATGATAATACTGTTTGGTGTGAAGATACCCGTATTCCTTAAAACTACCAGCTCATCGGATGTCACATTCATAGCAGGTTTTACTATCTTGTAGAGGCAATAGGCCAGTCATGCTTAAACACCCTTCGCTCCGATACGGACTACTTTCCGGCGCCCTTTTGTGCATCGTATTCTTCACGCCTTATTTTTTGTGGGGCAGCAGATTCGACCTGGATTTGGGAGAGGCGCTGGGGTATGCAGGCATTCTGATAGCCATGGTGGTTGGCATCTTCCCGGCGATCCGCTACCGCAGAGAAAAAGAATTCGGAGGAAAGATCGGATTCTCAGCTGCCTTTCGTACAGGATTACTGGCCACCCTTGTTTCGGCCATGATGGTCTACCTGGCTGTTTACCTGTTCTGGGAACTGAATGGGTCGGAATGGCTGACGCGTAATTATTATCACAAAGTCGAAAAGATCCACCAGCAGTACTCCACTGACTCACTCACCATACAACAGAAAGTGGCGGAATTGTCAGAAGACATGAAACGAAACCGACAGGATCATCTGGACTCGAACAGCCAGGCCAGCATCATTTTTTTCATCATCCTGTTATTCGGTTCGGTGTTAAGCTTGGCGGCAGCTACCGTACAGCGAAAGCAGTAAGCGATCAGGACAACTTTTTCGCCAAGGCGTTATCGTAGACAGCCTTTGCATCGGCTACTGAGCCCCAGTTCTCCTCGTCAATGACGATATCGCCATCATTGACCACTCCCAGGTTGGAGAATTCCACATCTCCTGCCAATAGCATTTCCGTGAAAGCGTCCATATTGTCAGGAGATACTGTCAGTACGATACGACTTTGAGCCTCGCCGAAGAGGAAGGCGTCGGGTCTGCAATCGAAATCCGTCTCAATGGAAAAGCCCAGTCCGCGTGGCATGGAAGATTCAAGCAACGTGATATAAAGTCCTCCATCCGAAACATCGTGAGCTGAACGCACCAGTCCGGATCGGATCAGTTTGGATACGACGTGCTGCACCGATAGCTCGGTATCCAGATCGAACTTGGGAGCTGGAGAATTCTTGATACCGTGCCATGAGTAGAGATACTCTGATGATGCAATATCGTTGGCAGATTCTCCTACCAGGAAAATGATATCACCAGGTGCTTTGAAATCAAGCGTGGTGTGTAATGACTTCTTTTCCAAAACACCGAGCATACCGATAGTCGGCGTCGGGAATACCGGACCCTCATCCGAGCTTTGGTTGTAAAAACTGACATTGCCACCAGTAACCGGCGTCTTGAATTTCCGGCAAGCTTTGCCCATGCCTTTTATGGCATTGACGAACTGCCAATAAACTTCTTTGTTGTATGGATTACCGAAGTTGAGACAATTGGTGATGGCGGAAGGTTCGCCACCGCTGCAAACGATGTTACGAGCAGCTTCTGCGACGGCAATGGCACAACCTTGTTCAGGATCGGCATGGACGTAGCGCCCGTTGCAGTCGACCGTAAGAGCGATAGCTTTGTCAGTGCCTTTCAAATTGACGATAGCTGCATCTGAAGGAGCGTTCGTGGACATGTTGACTGTGCCGACCATGGAGTCGTATTGATCGGCCACGTACCGACGGGAGCAGATGTTAGGATGTTGCAAAAGGAAATCGGCTACTTCCCGCAGATTGGAAGGCTCAGCGACTTGATCGATGTTGAATCGTTTGCTTTCATAAAAATAAGACGGCACGGAATACTCACGCTCATATACCGGTGCGCCTCCACCCAAAACAAGTGAATCAGCAGGCACATCTGCTACCAGTTGACCGTCCATGTGGAACTTGAGTTGGCCACCGGTGGTCACCTCACCGATCTGCACACAATTAAGATCCCATTTCTCAAATACTTTTTTCACCTCAGCCTCCCTGCCCTTCTTGACCACGACGAGCATGCGCTCCTGAGATTCACTCAGTAGTATTTCCCATGCCTGCATGTTCTTCTGTCGGGTCGGAACCTTGTCGAGATGAATCACCATGCCGTGCCTGCCCTTGGCTGACATTTCAGAAGTCGAACAGATTATTCCCGCAGCGCCCATATCCTGCATGCC
>JBJTRB010000049.1:0-6648 GCA_046075925.1 Bacteroidota bacterium
CTTCAGACGTTCCACCAGCAATACGCTCGATTACACCATTGTCCGCGGCCGGATTCCCATTCACAGCATCGATGTCGGATATATGGCAGCGCCTGGCATCGGATACATCAAGATCTCCCATTTCGCGGAGAACACGTTTGCTGAATTTTCGGATGCACTTGAAAAACTCCTTCGACAGGGAGCCTCGAAACTCATCCTGGACCTGCGTGGCAATCCAGGAGGTTACCTTAATGCAGCCATTCAGATCGCCGACGAATTTCTTCCTAAAGAGAAGTTGGTCGTTTACACGGAAGGCCGCGCCCGTTCGCGAGAGGATTATTTTGCGACGGATAAAGGAGAGTTTGAGAAAGGGGATGTCGTCATATTGATCGATGAGGGCAGCGCTTCAGCCAGCGAAATCGTTTCCGGTGCGCTACAGGATTGGGATCGTGCCACCTTGGTTGGTCGGCGATCATTCGGTAAGGGACTTGTACAGGAGCAAAGCGAGTTGGCCGACGGCTCCGCCATCCGTCTCACAGTGGCACGTTATTATACGCCCACCGGACGGAGTATCCAAAAGCCTTATGGAGAAGATTATGCTTCGTACGAGAACGAACTCTTCGAGCGACTGCACCGCGGTGAATTGATAAGCGCTGACAGCATCCGCTTCGCTGATTCACTGAAATACACGACTCCCGGCGGCAAGGTGGTTTATGGTGGAGGTGGAATCATGCCGGACGTTTTCGTGCCCATCGATACCGATGGTACGGCGGGTTTTTATGCGGAAGTGAGCAGAAGCGGACTCATTACGCAGTACGCATACGATTACCTGGACAAGCACCGGTCTACTTTCGAAGACTTCGGATCATTCGACAGCTTCAACACCGGATTCACATTCGACGAGCCGGCGTTCTCGGAATTCGTTGACTATGCGCGAGCGCAAGGTGTCACGACCGACGAGGGACTTGTTTCCGCCCGCAGTATCATTGCGAACCAGATAAAGGCATTGATAGCCAGACAGCTCTGGAACAATGCCGGATTCTATCCTGTCATTCATACTGACGACAAGGCATTCCATGCGGCCCTCGACCTGCTCAACGGAAAGCGTGTCGCCATGAAGAAGTGAACAGATCCAGTCGTACCTTTATACCCCATTCTAAAAAACCGATAACATGGCTTTCGAACTTCCACAACTCCCTTACTCATTCGCTTCACTGGAGCCTCACATCGATGCGCGCACCATGGAAATCCACCACGGTAAACATCACCAGGCATATGTCACCAACCTGAACAATGCCGTAGCCGGCACCGATGCGGAAAAACTTTCCATCGAAGAGATCTGTCGCACCATTTCAAAGTATCCAGTGGCAGTGCGTAATAACGGAGGTGGTCATTACAACCACGATTTGTTTTGGAAAATCATGAAGGCCGGAGGCGGAGGTCAGCCTACCGGAGCCCTTGCTGAAGCCATCAATTCCTCCTTCGGTACGTTCGAGGAGTTAAAGACTAAGTTCGCTACAGCCGGTGCGACCCGATTCGGCAGCGGTTGGGCCTGGTTACTCGTTACGCCTGAAAAGAAACTCGCCGTTTCTTCCACCGCGAATCAGGATAATCCGCTGATGGATATCGCTGAAGTGAAAGGTGTTCCAGTCATGGGATTGGATGTATGGGAGCACGCTTACTACCTGCACTACCAGAACCGTCGCCCTGACTACATCTCCGCATGGTGGAACGTGGTCAATTGGGAAGAGGTCTCCCGCCGGTTCACCGAGGCCATGAAGTGATCCTTCCGCCTATACGATTTACAAAGCCGTTATCAACAGATGACGGCTTTTTGCTGTGATATTCTGGCCATGTAACCTCCATTTCTCTGCTGCGATTTTGACGTTATTGTGTATCGTCTAGCGCCATGACCCAACAACCAGCGACATCGGGCAATGCCAACCGCTATTACCTGCGCGAATATGATTTCGCGTTGGTGATCCCTATGGCCAACGAAGAACCGGACTTCGATGAGTTCGTTTCGGCACTTCGCCAGATGCTCGATTTCCTGGGTTCTGGAACGGTCTATTTCGTGGTCGACTCGGTTTCAAAAGACAATACACTCACGCTGTGTCGTTCGTTATCGGCAGAGGACAAACGTTTCACTACCGTTTGGGCACCCGAGAACAGGAATGTGGTAGACGCGTATGTGAGAGGCTACAAAGAAGCACTTGCTGGTGGACATGATTTCATCATCGAGATGGATGCAGGACTTTCACACGATCCGCGTGCCATACCGATGTTCCTTCGTGTACTGAACGAAGGGAATGAATGCGCCTTCGGTAGTCGATTCATCAATGGCGGTTCCATCTGGCAGTCTTCTTTCAAAAGAACCTTTCTCTCGCGCACTGGAACAGTGCTTTCCAATTGGTTGCTAGGAACGCGTCTGCGTGACATGACGTCCGGGTACCAGGGATTCCATCGGCAAGTGGTCGAGGAGTTCATGGCGTATCCTCTCCTTTCGAAAGCGCATTTCTACCAAACGGAATTGCGCTACTTGCTCCGATTCAAACGTCACATCGAAGTTCCGATACATTACCGTGCGCCTTCTCCGAGTGTTTCTAGTAAGGCGATACGAAATTCAATATCGGTGTTGTGGCATTACTTCATAAAAAGATTGTCAGGTAACGCCCCATTCATACCATGAGCTCTACTGCGAAGACCGCATTGGTCATCACCTCCATTGCCGGATCCGATCATCCGGTGCTACAATCTTACGCCCTTGCTTGCAAAGCGAAGGGCATCCCCTTTTATGTGATGGGCGATCGCATCTCGCCTGCCGATTTCAGTTTAGATGGTTGCGAGTTTTATTCACTCGAAAGACAACGTGCCACCGGATTCGATCTGGTGAAGGATTTACCCGAGCGACACTATGGTCGTAAAAACATAGGATACCTGCTGGCCATCCGCGAAGGAGCCGATATCATCCTTGAGACCGACGACGATAATTATGCACACGAAGGATTCTGGCTCGAGCGCAAGCGATCGGTGGAGGCGGCTTCTTTGGAGAAAGCGGGATGGGTGAACGTGTACGGTTATTTCACCGACGTTCGGATCTGGCCTCGCGGATTCGCGCTCGAACACTTGCAGGATCCGTTGCCTTCGCTTCCATTGAAACAGACCTCTTCCATCGATGCTCCCATTCAGCAAGGCTTGGCCGACGAGAATCCGGATGTCGATGCGATGTATCGGCTTAGCTTGCCGTTGCCAGTGAACTTCGAGAAGAATGCCAGCGTAGCGCTGGGTCGCGGTTCCTGGTGCCCGTTCAACAGTCAGAACACGACGTGGTTCAAAGACGCATTTCCTTTGCTCTATCTGCCGTCGCATTGCAGTTTTCGCATGACCGATATCTGGCGAAGCTTCGTAGCGCAACGGATCGCTTGGGAAAACGGTTGGTCCGTCTGGTTCCATCCTCCCACCGTGCACCAGGAGCGGAACATGCACAACCTGATGAGGGATTTTTCAGATGAAATCATCGGGTACATGAATAACAAGAAGATAGCGTCCGACTTGGAATCGCTCGCACTTCGTTCCGGACAAGCCAGCATGGGTGATAACCTGTTGCGTTGTTATGAAAGTCTTGTTTCCAGCAAACTTGTCGGTGAAGCCGAGTTGCCTTTGCTGGAAGCTTGGATAGCGGACATGCGCCGACTTGGAATCACTGTCTGATAGCATTCGGTCGGAGTCAACAATCTTCTTCCCGCGACTACGTTTCATGAACGAATATCTTTTTTGACGATTAATGCCGATGAACCGCCGCTTACGATTATTGATCCTGGTGCCTGCAATCATGGCAGGCATATTGGCGGTCGTCTCTTTCGTCGTTTCTACGTTCTATGCGGAGGATGTCAAACAGTTGTTGATCGGACAGATCAATCGGCATCTGAAGACCGAAATAAAAGTGAAGGATTTCGGTTTTTCCATCTGGAAGAATTTCCCTTATGTCTCGTTCGAGCTGAATCAGGTCCTCATTCCTGATCCCACTGATGCGAATCACCGCGACACGTTGCTTCAGGCGGATCGCATTTCTCTGCTCTTCAACGTTGTCGGATTATTCAAGGACGATATCGTTATCCGGAAAGTGGTGGCCGATCGAGGTGTGCTGCACGTCAGACTTGACACGAAGGGCGATCCTAATTACGAGATCTGGGAAGCCGACACGGCAAGTACTGCAAGTGAGTTGGATCTTTCCGAGGTCCGATTGCGGGATATGCACTTGACGTATTTCGATCAGCTTCATGATCAGGATTATTCATTCCATGCGCACGACGTGAAATTTTCCGGCACCTTCGGAGAAGACCGCTTCGATATGGCGGTGAAAGGAAAGCTGGATGTGAAAAGGTTGAAGTCGGCCGGAACCTGTTATATCGAAAATAAGCCCGCTGAAATCGCCGCATCGATGGAGGTCGATTCACGGTCGGATCAGTACCGTTTCGGCGAATCGACCATCCGGTTGGGTGAGGTTTCTTTCAGCGTGAATGGCGGATTAGAAACGAAAGAGGATGTGAATCTCGATCTCTCTATTGACGCCGACAAGGCCGATCTCCACGACTTCATCCTGTTGCTTCCTAAAAAATATGCAGGCGTGATGGACGGTTTTTCAACCAGTGGTAAAGTGGAGTTCCGTTCGACAATCAAGGGAAAGAGTTCGAAATCATCGGACCCTGTTTTCAATGCCGACTTCAGCCTGAGCGATGGAACGTTACGACCGGAAGGTGAAAAAGTTGAATTGGAAAACATCCGGTTCAGTGGAAAGTTCCGGTCAGGACCTAAGGGTGAATTATTGATCCGTAAGATCCAGGCAAGTCTGGATGCGTATCCGGTCAATGCCGATGTACGAGTAAGCGAATTCAGCGACCCATTCCTTGAAGTCCATGCAGCCTCACGCATCAACCTCGCGGCGCTGAAAGGTTTCTTGCGTCTCGATACCCTGGAGTCGCTATCAGGAACCGCTCAAGTGGATATCGACTTCTCCGGACGGCTACGCAATATGAATAAGAAAATCGCTTCTGAAATCAGTGCGATCAAATCGTCGGGCAAGGTGGAATTGCAGGATGTGAACTTCCGACTCAAAACGAATCCATTACAATTCGGATCGATCAACGGACGATTGTCCCTTCGGGATGCCGATGTGGTGGTCGATGCACTCAGCGGTAAAATATCTTCCAGCGATTTCAAGATCGATGGTACAATCAGCAATCTGGTAGGGTTCCTCTTGGTCAAAGACCAAATGGCTTCCTTCCATGCGGATTTCACTTCCAGCTCCATCGACCTGGATGAGTTACTCATCAATAAGGCAGCCAGTAACGCTCAAGACACTTCTTACAAGTTGAAACTCAACCCCCGACTTTCAGGCAACATGAATGTCGCTATCGGTCATATCAAATTCAGAAAGTTCAGAGCGACTGACCTAAGCGGTAAAGTGCGCTTGACCGACCAGGCATTGTACGGTCAGGGCTTGCGCTTTCAAGCGATGCAAGGTCAGCTGGCGATGGATGCCGTCATCAACGCATCCAGGTCGGACAGCGTGGTGATGAGTTGTGATGCCAACCTGCAGCGATTGGATATCCGTCAGCTTTTCTACGAATTGGAGAATTTCGATCAGGATGTCATGACCGACCGGAATGTAAAGGGTCGCATGAGTGCAAATGTGCAATTCCGCTCCATGTGGTCCAGAGATCTTTCCATCAATCCGGCGACAGCACGCGCAACGTGCGATATCACCATCGAGAACGGTGAGCTGAACGATTTCGGTCCGATCCTGCAGTTGTCGAAATACCTCAAGGTGAAGGATCTTCGCAATATCCGCTTCTCCACCTTGCACAACGTGATTTCCATATCCAAGGAAGTGATCACCATTCCGACGATGGAAATCAAATCGACAGCGATCGACATCACGGCCAACGGCACACACGACTTCGATAACCGCGTCGATTACCATATCATCATGCTCCTTTCCGATGTGCTCGGTCGTAAGGTGAAACAACAGAATTCCGAGTTCGGCGAGATCGAGGATGACGGTCTTGGTAAGACACGATTATTCCTATCCATGAAGGGTCCGGTGGACGATCCCAAGATCACTTACGATCGTAAAGCAGTGGGAGAAAAGATCCGCGCGGATGTGAACCGGGAGAAAAACACCATTCGACAGATCATGAAGGAGGAGTTCGGGCTTTTCAAGAAGGACACCATCAAAAAGGTTGACAGTCCCAAAAAGAAGGAAGAGCTGCAGATCGAATGGTGAACAACGAATGCCCTTTCATTCCTTTTGAAAAAGCATCCGGCAAGGGCTGGTAAGTATTGTTGAAAACTCCATCTTTGCAGGCACAATTTATCCCCTACAACTCCGTTTTCAGGTCAAAATCAAGGATTTGAAGTGAATATCTACTCCCAGAAACAGCGCTGGAAGGCCCTTTTATTGCTTGCTGCTCTTTTGATCGGCGCGGCCTCGCTCTGGTATACCAACAAATTGGTCAATAAGCTTTCCGAAGAAGAAGGAAAAAAGATCCAACTCTGGTCGGAAGCCACAAAAAAAAAAATTCACTTAATTTTATTGCACACTACTCCCCTCTGATTAATTGTTCTTCGTCTTTTTAATATTTTAATTGGATTTGTATAATGTCATTC
>JBJTRB010000050.1:0-2217 GCA_046075925.1 Bacteroidota bacterium
GACGGGTGTTCATTCCACCTGCCTTGCAGCTACCGATACCTGGGCCACTTGCAAGGATGGAACCGTGCGGCTTGTTGCAGACCGCGCAGGAAGCTATCGTGTGCAGGCGATGTCGATCACAGGACAAGAATTGTTCACCACGGAGTCCACGCTGCTGAAAGGCGAGCGCCTGGCGATGCCCATGCGGACATCATCCGATTATCATGGAATCATTCTGCTGCGCACAGAGCGCGATGGTGTCGTGGTGAAGACCATCCGTCAGATCATCTGATCAGTCGAGCGCTGTATTCAGGAAGCGATTGAAGGGCGTGAGTAATTGCGCTTTGGTCAACAGCTTTTTCACAAAGTCCGCCTGAACCACCTGCTCATCGTTGAATCCATGCCAGCAGATGAAACTGGTATGTCTGATCAGTGCGATATCCGGATGATCTTTAGGATACCCTTTCGGTGCGGTCTTCAGCGCGTATTCGGGATCCATTCCTCCGAATGCGGACTTGAATTTCCGATCATTAAGAATCGATTTCAAAACGTCTCCGTTGTATTCGATCTCCTGCCTGATCTTGCGGAGTTCCTCGGCGGGCGGCATCCAGATGCCTCCAGCCAGAAACGAGTTGCCGGGCTCGATGTGCAGGTAATAACCAGCTGAAACGACATTCTTTCCGCCTCGATTCAACCAGGCGCCCATGTTCGTTTTGTACGGGGATTTATTGGCGCTGAATCGTATATCCCGGTTGATTCGGAAAATGCATTTGGACGGATTGAGGTTCGATAATTCCAGATCCGTAATTGAAATTCCAGTGTAGAAATCACCTACCAACTTCTTGAGTTCTTCCCGGGCGATTTCATAGTCTTCACGATGCTCATCGAACCAATCCTTGCGATTGTTCTTTTTCAGTCGTGACAGGAATTTCAAGGTACTTTTCATGCAGTGAAGATACGGAACCGCCCTGTTTCCGGCTACCGCCTCGTTTGCTATCTTTCCGGGGAAGAAATAATGATCGCATGAGCCGTTTCCGTCTATTGTATCTAACCGTGTTGTTTCCCTGCCTGCTTTCCGCACAAGCGCAACAACTTTTTCAACGCAACGACCGACTCACCTATACGGTTCGTATGGGTTCGGAGAAGCCTGGTAATACGGATGCTTCCCGTATCATCAGGATTCTTGCCGAAGGCGACGGACAAGCAGCATCCTCGTTCCAATATGAAATCGGTTGGAATCAGGGATTAAAGGTGCTTCGACCGGCTTCCAATCGCCTGACCTTGCAAGTACAGCATTCCGATATCCGGATCAGAGGCCCGGTCAAGGTGCGGGGCTTTGATGTTTCATCGGTTTTGCAGCCATCGTGGGTCGATTTCAACTATCAGTTCCGTGCCCAAAATAATTCGTCGCCCTTGGTTTTTTCCTCGCTCCGTAAGATCAACAATGCAGTGGCGGAAAACACGGAGAACACCCTGGTCGATTCGACCACTTCGAATTGCAGCCTTTCGGTTACCGCAATCTATTTCGTTTACAACGAACAGGCTGTCCGTCGTGTCAAGGAACGAGTCGAGTTGATCAAGGACTATTATGGATATGAGATCCTGCTCAATCAGGCGTACGACAATGTGATGCGTGTCAATCCCCAGGATGCTATCCAGTTGGAAATGCAGAACAATCAGCTTACGCAGGTCGAACGGTTTTTACACGACTTGCAACAACGCGATTTCGACAGAGAGCTTGAATTGGTCGCATATGATCCGATCGGATTCCGAAACAAGGTGGCGCGCATCGAGCAGGAGGCGACCGCCCGAAGGGTGGTGATGAATCAAACCAAGGCCAACCAGTACCTGTTTTTCTACAACATGGGCCTTGATTTCAAAGCTCGTGGAAGAAACCAGCAGGCATACGATTCTTTCATGCGTTCCATTCAGGAGAATCCATTGTTCGCGCCGTCGCTTTACCAACTCTCAGTCATGGATTTCGAAGACGGCAGGCTGGTTGAGTCGGAGTGTCGCGCTCGAACCATTCTCGATGAGATGATTCCGGATCCTGACATCGAGCGAATGACGCGTCAGCACCTGATCAGGATCAGTGATCGATATGTTCAAATAGGAGAGGAAAAGTTGCGTCAGGGTAAAATCGATGAGTCGCTCGACCTGTTCAAACGAGCTGCCAATCTGTGCTACACGTTGCGCGATTTCCAGTGCCATGAGAACTTGTCTCAGGACCTTCAGAGT